>JAAELZ010000747.1 GCA_024226105.1 Pseudomonadota bacterium
GCAGATGATTGGCGAGCCAATGACCAAACATACAGATAGAGTTTACAGCGTGGCTTACAGTCGTGATGGTCAACGCGTGGTTTCAGGTGGGGGATAGTTTGAAAGTCGGTTGATGATAAAATCTCGCCTCTGTCCATCAAGTCGCTGCCGATAGTTTTAAGTTTATGTATTGCAACCAGGGTAGCCCCTGGAGGTCAACGCCAGCCAGTTGAGCCGGGCTCTGGCCGGCATATTTGGCCCCAGGCAGATAGGGGATGAAGTTACGGATCAGAGCCCAGGTGGTGAGAGACTTTTGGGCCGCATCACATTTGGAGCGTCGAAAACTGTACAGGCTTTCTATTTTGCGGGTCAGGAATTTAAAAGTCAGTTCTACCAGACTGGTCGTGGCCGTCAACAATGGAGAACGCAGCCGATGGGTGTTGAAATGTATCTTGCGCGACAAGGATTGACAACGGGCCAACAGGATAGGTTCATCGGCGGCCCGTTTGGTCAAAGTTCGTAAACGGGCCCGATAGAGTTTCTGGTTGGGAGCATCTAAGACGGCAAAGAAAGCCTGCTGCCACTCAAATAATTCTGGGGCATCAGAAGCTAACTTTTTGGTCCGACGATATTTTTCCAGAGTTTCAAAAACATTTTGCTTGGCGTGAAAAAAACACAGCAGATGAAGGCAATCATCCAATTCTTCTCGCACAGCCCGTAAGATGGCCGGCCAGCCATCACTGGTAATGGCTCGTAGATAAATGTCAACCTGTTTAAGTTGTTGCAAAGTTTGCTTGAAAGCGGAGGTGTTATTGCGGTCAACCCGCACAATGTTCCAGATGGCGGTGGAAGTTGGGTCCTGGACAGTAACCCCAAAGATGCGATGGTTGTCAGTACCCTTATCTTGCTTCAAAAAATACTCGTCCAAAAGGCTATGTTTGGGGAGTTGGAAACCGAGCCAAACCAACAATTGAGGCAGATGGATGGCTACTCCGCCCAACCAAATAGTCCACTCGTAGGGTAAGGTGTGCCCCTGATACTGTTCACTTTCTGGCAAAGTTTGGTTGAGAATAGCCGTGGTATCACGATAGCTGTTGTTGCGCCGCCAACAGTTCTCCAATGCATTCTGGATGGTTTGGGTGTGATGACTTTTGAAGGGCAGGCAGAATGTTGGTAAAATGCGGGTGATGGCCGCACAGTCTTGACACTCTATCTTCTGCACCCGAAACTCGACCCGTGTCCTGCTTCCCGCTGGAATAAGAGTTCGCTTGGCACTCCCAATACGGCGAAATCCGCCTTGGCCTTCACATAGCGGACAGGAACCTTGCAACAAGGGTTTGATAGCAACCTTGAATTGGTCTTTGTCTTGCCACAGGCTGCGATACTCGGCCAGGTCGTCACCCAAACGAGCGACCATTGGCCGTAATTGAAGGCCACGTTTGGTTAAAATAACGCCTGGACGCGGCACTAAGCTTAAGGATTGAGGCAACTCTTCTACGGTTGTGGCTTGTGCCTCCTCTGACTGCTTTGGGGGAGTGACTGCTTGTCCTCCCGATTTCTCTGATACGGACCCATCACTGGGTTCAGCAGGGTCACGTTTCTGCTTCTGTCGTTGCTTCCGATGCGGCGACCGCATATATACAGCCAATGAATTGATTGCTTTGGTTGGATTGACAAATAGCAATAACAAAAAGATGGGAATAAGGCAGATAACATACCACTTCATTAAAATAATGTCCTCCATTAAGATAGAATTGGAGATGATTTTACCACCAATTTGCCCATTTCACAGATCAACCGACTTTCAAACTATCCCATGCGAAGTATGATTCACCAACTTCTTGTTGACGGCTTTTTTCATGGCGACCCGCACCCCGGTAATGTTTTTGTCAACCTCGATGATGCTCAAATTATCTTTTTGGATACCGGCATGATGGGGCGTCTGGCCGAAGACCAACGGACAGGAATTATCAATTTGCTCAAGGCCCTGCGCAATTCTGACGCCGTAGAAATTGTGCGGATTGCGATGACGATTGGGGTGATTCATAAGCCGGTAGACCAACGGGCCTTGCGCCGCGATATCGACCGGCTCCTCAACCGCTATCTGAGCGCTGCTCTATCCGATATCCCCTTTGCCGAAGTTCTCTCAAAAATACTTATCCTTATCTTTAATCGCGGCATCCGGCTTCCATCTGAGTTGACTCTGGCCCTGAAGGCGCTGATTCAGACCGAAGAGATTGCCCGCACGCTAAATCCTGAAATTCAGGTAGCAGACGTAACCCAAACCTTAACCAAACACCTGTTTATGGAGCAACTTAAACCGGAAACAATTATGGCCCGGTTTAACAGCGGTATTGCCGAGTTGTTTCAACTGGCCCCTCAATTTTACGGGGCAATTTCGCAACTGTTAAAGCAGGTGCAAAGCGGCAAGCTTACGGTTGAGCTTGATGCATCAGATTTACCACGCCAGCTTCAAGAATTTACTGTTATCGCGAATCGGTTTACAATAGGCTTAACCTTAGCCGGTATGACGGTGGGCTCAGCCC
>JAAELZ010000748.1 GCA_024226105.1 Pseudomonadota bacterium
GAACAGCTTGCTCAAGACACTGGATTTTAGTGGTTATAAGGAGTACAACGGTTACTGGCGGGCAGACAATTTCCGCATGGAGAACCACCAGAATGGCAAGAAAACCATTTTAAACTGGCATGATTACGATTTTGGGGCTGGCCTCAACGAGCGCGATTTTAATCAGAACGCACTCAAGCGTTTGATGTAGCGGAAACAGCAAAACTATTAATGGGGAAGCGGTTCGTTTTTCGTCGCATCCTGCGTTTGTACTGCGCCCACCTCACGTTGATGAAGAACGCATTGTAATCTGACTACCGAATGAGACTGAAAAAAAGGCTCTATTTCTATACCATTTTTATGATGGTTATCAGCACCCCTGTTCATGCGGTGGAAACCCTGATAGAGCTTGGCCTTGAGGGCCGGGTATATGCAAAACCTGGCCCGCCACAAACGCCCGACAGCAAACTCGCTATCAGTTTGCAACCTGAATTCACCGAACAGATTGAAGCGCAGAACCTCTACCTGAGGTTCGAGCCGTATTTTCGCCTGGACCAAATTGATGAGGAGCGTAACCACGCGGACATTCGGGAGTTAAAAGCCCTTAAAGTATACGATAACTGGGAAATTGAAGGCGGTATTGGACAGGTGTTCTGGGGTGTGGCGGAGAGCAACCACCTGGTTGATATCATTAACCAGACAGATTTCCTTGAAGGTCTCGATGGCGAAGATAAACTTGGTCAGCCATTGTTACGTTCCAGCCGTATTTTCGACCAGTCAACGCTCAGTGCTTTTGTTCTGCCCGGCTTTCGAGAGCGGCAATTTCTGGGCCCGGAAAGTCGTTTTGCACTACCTTTTACGGTCGACAGTGATGCGGCGCAGTATGAATCGGATAAAGAAAACGAACATGTTGATTACGCTTTGCGTTATAACGGTTACGCCGGACTAATGGATTATGGCCTCTCCTGGTTTAAAGGAACTGCAAGAAACCCGATGTTTCGCCCTTCTGCAAGCAAACCGGGAATGTTCGTGCCCTATTATGAGCAGGTAGAACGCGCAGGGCTGGATGTGCAATATACGGTAGACGCCTGGTTATGGAAACTTGAGGCAGTCCACCAGACTTCATCGCTACCCTCATTTTCCGCTTATGTCGGAGGTCTGGAATATACCTTTTATAATCTACACGATGGTTTGTATGATCTGGGGCTGCTTGCAGAATATAACCACGATTCGCGTGGTGACCCACAAACAGTGTTTTATCAAAATGATGTCTTTGTTGCCACGCGTTTCGCTTTCACCGACGCCGATAGCTCGGCAATCCTGGCAGGTGCCTTCGTCGATATGGACGACGACAGCCGAATATTCCGAATCGAAGCCAGCAAACGCGTATTCGGCGATGCTACCTTGAGTCTCGAAGCACAGGTATTCAGCAATACCGCGCCAACAAACATCAACAGTGCCTACAGTGACAGTGATTTCCTAAAGCTCGAAATAGCCTGGTTTTTCTAATAAAAGGAAAGTAAGCGACGGCGCATCAGCAGAACTACCCTATATTGATGTCTCCGACACGCCAGCCCAAACCTGCATTGTGGTGCGGAACTAACCTGCCCCCGGTCGAGACCTGCCCTTCAGCGAGCCCAAATAAGCCAGCGCCATTCCCGTCACCAGGCCCCCGGTATGCGCCATATTGGCAACCTGAATATTGCCCAGCAGGCCAAAAAAATCAAACCAGCAAAGCACAAACCAGATCAGCAACATTTTGACCGCACCGGGGTTAATCTGATAGCCGAAATAAGGGTTGAGCTTACTTGCGATCCAGAAATAGCCAAACAGGCCATAGAGTACGCCAGACAGCCCGCCAAAGGCTGGGCCCGTGGTATAAAACTGCGCGAGGTTTGAGCTGATCGCAAGGACTAAAACCAGGCCCGAGAAGCGCGCAGGGCCAAAGCGACGTTCCAGTAGCTCACCCAGTTGCCAGGTCATGATGAGATTAAAAGCCAGGTGCATCAACCCAAAATGAATGAAAATGGGAGAAACCAGCCGCCAGACCTGCCCCTGACGAACCTCAAGCAGCCCCTCGTCAACATACCATGAGATAAAATAGGGCTGGAGCGCTTCAATGTTGTGGCCAAGGCGGCTAATGAGGGCAACATACAGTGATATGGCAAGCAGGCCAGCCGTTACTTTTGGCAAAGTTTGGATGTTCATAAGGCGATCAGGCAGATTATTCCTTAATCAGCATTTCCAGGCGATCGGTATCCGCCAGCCGGATGTAGATACCGTCAATGCTGGTAAATTCCCGGCCGCTGATATCCTTGCGATAGGCCTGATATTCGCTGAGCGTGCCGCCCGCATTAATTACGCGCAAGGAGACCACCTGGTTTGAGTCAGACCAGCTAAAGTAGCCGACGGCACCGGAGACGACAATAAGCAGGCCTATGAGTAAATAGGCCACAGTTTTTGGCGCCAGACTGGCGGTTTCATCGGACTTTTGCCCGGGCGTTTTTTTTGATTCAGGCGTGGTGGCTTTGCCCTGATTCTGTGATTTGAAAATCATGCCGACTACAATAATCACCAGCATGGTAAAAAATATTTTGGTAATCATAATGCTGAACTATTGAATTATTGAATGTAGCCCGAAGCGGGAACCTGTGATTCCAGGGATTCAGACGGTGGCATTTGTAGAAAATAGCCCTGCTCACCGAGCGCCGTGAGCACATCAAGAGCACTCACCTGCGCAAGCTTGCTTGACTCGTTTAACTCGAGGCTTAAGAATTGTTTCAGGTCACCGAGCAAAATGAGCAGCCCGTCGGGTAACTCTTCCAGAGCGATACCCGCTTTGAGATACAAATAGGTATCCGCTTTTTTGGCGCAGGTGTAAATATCGCATATGATTTCCATGTGCGCATTTTAACGTAAGATCAGGCAGAGGTAGGATGTAAAACACAGAGATCACACAGAACATACAAATCATTTTTCTCTGCGCGCTTTGTGGCCTCTATGTTAAACGGCAACCTTGTTACGTGGAAGCAGGTGAAGTTACGGGGCTATTGTACCAACAGGGCAACCTGGTTTCGCTATTTTTGATGGAACTGCCGGGGTTGATTGTGGTCTGAAATTGTATGAATACACACATAAAAACATGCTGCGCCGCTCTGGGGTTGCTATTGATAAGTTTCAGCGTCTCCGCAAACCCCTTCCTGAAAGGCCAGTGGCCGGATACCGATTTTGA
>JAAELZ010000749.1 GCA_024226105.1 Pseudomonadota bacterium
CCTTCGAATGTCTTGCAACGGCTCAACGCCACATAGACCTGACCGTGGGAAAACGCGGCATTAGCGTCTATGATGGCGCGTTCAAAGGTCAAGCCCTGGCTCTTGTGGATGGTGATCGCCCAGGCCAGCCGCAATGGGTATTGCTGGAATTTACCGATCACCTCTTCTGAAATTTCTTTGGTTTTGGGATCTATGCTGTATTTTATATTTTCCCAAGTGACCCGCTCGATTAAAATGTCGTCCTCATCATCAGGGCATTTTACCGTGATACTCTCTCGGTCGATGTGGGTGATCTTGCCGATCTTGCCGTTGAAATAGCGTTTCTCCGCTGAACCGTCGTTGCGCACGAACATGACCTGCGCCGCCTTTTTCAGTGCCAGTTTTTCCGCCGTCGGGTAGTTGTATTCCGGATAGGTGCCTTCGATGTCCGCCCGGAATGTGAACGGTTTTGAGTTCAGCTCCCCCAAATGTGTGTCATTGATATTGTCGGCGTTGCGGTTGTGGGTGGTCAGGGTGATGTAGTTCTCTCCCGCATCCGGCTTGAATGCCGGCATGTGCCTGGAGTTCAATGCCTTCAGGGTGTCGCCGTCCAGCCGGTTGTCGCGCACACGGTTCAACAACCGGATAAATTCCGCA
>JAAELZ010000750.1 GCA_024226105.1 Pseudomonadota bacterium
GGGGCACCTCTCAATGATGAATTCGGTAAAGCGGTCGGAGCGGATGCCTATTGCCGTGACGCAGCCTCCGCGGTTGATATTGCCAAGGAGCTGGTGGCTGAACGTAAGGCTGCCGCATAAGGCACAGAAAGTATTGAGAGAATCAGGCAATGAACGTTTTGGCCTGTGGGGCGCTCGCTCATGAATTGATTGCTTTGAAGCAGTTGAATGACTGGGATCATTTGAACATACGCTGTTTACCGGCGCACTACCACAATACACCACAGCGCATTCCTGGAGCGGTTAAATCAGCCATCAAAAAATTCCGCAGTGAAAATGATGACACCATTTTGGTCGCCTATGGCGATTGCGGTACTGGCGGCAAACTGGATGAAGTGCTGGTTGAGGCTGGTGTCGAGCGGTTGCCCGGAACGCATTGTTATGAGTTTTTTGCCGGCAGCGAAGATTTTGTGCAGATGCATGAAGCTGAGCCGGGCACATTTTATCTCACCGATTTCCTTGTAAAATATTTTGATACCTACGTATTCAAA
>JAAELZ010000751.1 GCA_024226105.1 Pseudomonadota bacterium
CAATGAAATAGTGTTGTGCGCACAGCGCTCTACCGGCCCGCCCCATCGAGTCGCGCAGCTCAACATCTCCGGCTAAACGTATCAGCGCGTCCAGCCAGGCCTGTTCACTGTCAGCAAGAAAACCTGTTTTACCCGGGATAACCATATCAGACTGCACCCCCGTCGAGGAGGCGATGACCGGCAGGCCTGCGGCCATGTATTGCAGCGTTTTAAGGCCGCATTTACCACGCGTAAAGGCATTATCCGGCAAGGGTGCGATGCCGATGTGTCCATCGGCCAGCGCCTTTGCTTCGCCTGCTTCAGACCAGGGCACTGCAAGCACCTCCAGCACACTCGATTCGAGAGTGAAATCGGCAATAATTTTCAGGCGCAACCCGGGAATCTGTAACGCCGCCTGCTCAAGCGTTGAAAAAACACTCTCCAGCCAGGGACGTGAGGCACTGCCACCGATCCACACCAGATCAATGCTGCCCACCGGCTTTTCCGGTTCCAGATCATATTTTGCCTGTGGCAGTGTAGTCGGAATCAGGCAGTGGTTTCTGGCGAGCGGCTCAGCACTGGAAAGCAGTTGCGCATTACCGGCCCATACATCATCACATTGCGAAAGCATTTTTCGAAACTGAAAGTAACGGCGTGCATTGGCCTCACCGCTATCACGAACATATATGGCATCATCAAAATCAAACACCAGCTTGCGCGAGACACGCCGTAATAACCAGCGAAATACTGGCCGGAACGGCTTTTTCAGCACCACCACCACGTCGGCTTTTCGCGCAGCCTTGATGGCCGCAATATATTGCGCAACCGATCCCGACACTTTCATCTCACGCGGGTGCCATCCCGCTGCAGACAATCCATCAAAATACTGCAGCGCACGATAGCGCGTCGAAGCGGCATGCCGGCCCTTGTGCAGAAATAGTATTTCAGGCATTTTTCTGCACACTTAAAGCAAGCATATCGATTATTTCAATAACGCGCTCTGTACGACTATACAGGTCTTCGTGCGCAGCATACTCGAGGCCTTTATTTTGCCAGCTTAACAAGCTTTTCGTCTCCAGCATCGCTTCAAGCTGCTGGTTCATAGCGGCCTGAACGAAGGGTTCTTTTATAACATTCCCGGCCTGTGCCCGCTGAACATGCTCTGCGTAACCGCAACTGGCGCTACACAATACCGGCAAACCCGCCGCAATCGCCTCGACCAAAACGTTTCCGGTGTTTTCACTGCGCGCCGCATGCACAAGCAAATCGGCGCCCTGCAAATAAAGCGGCACCTCATCCGTACCGGGAACGATGGTCAGTCGAGCATCTATTGCCAGTCGTCGGGCCAGTTTACGCAAAGGCTTTTCGCGGCCTTTTCCTACCACGAAGAGCTGACACCTTTCACGAAGCCCGGGCGGCAATGCCGCCACCGCCTTGAGACCACGATCCATCCCTTTACGCTCAAAGCCGGAGCCAATCATCAGTATCACCCATGCCTGCTCAGCAATACCGTATTGCTTGCGAAAAACTCGTCGCAGTTGCGGGGCATTTTCATCCCGACGGTAGTGCGCCTGTACGGCGGGGGGCATCAGATTAAAGCGCGCACGCGGGGTAGCATAATTTTGACGGTATTCCTTAATCTGTCGTTCCGACAACGCAAGAATCTGAGTATCCGACTGTGGCCCGAACAGGTTTTTCTCAACCGCCTGAAAATGCCGATAACGAGCTGTGAAAGGGTAGTACCAGGGTCGGGTTTTACGGATCCTCTCGATAAAACAGGGGTCCGCCGCATAGTAGAGATCCAGCCCCGGCATACGATTAAATCCCATAACCAGATCATATCCCCCTTCACTTAACGCCTCCTGGACCCGCTTAAAAAAAAGCGCGTAACGGGTAATATTCTGTCGCCCCGGCACTTTTACAATTTTGAGCTTCAGGTCGTCTGTCTGGTCACCCTGCCAGTCCAGCGTATACACATCTACCTCGTACCCACGCGCCAGGCAGGCTTTGGCGATGCGTAAGAAATTGGCTTGCATGCCCCCCCATGGAAAATAGCGAAACAAAACCATTGCCAGCCGCAAGGGTTGCCGTACCTGATCTGGCACGGCGCTCACATCAATAGCCTGATGCTAGCGCTCATTTTCTAAAAAGCTGATCCGGCACCAGCTCGTCATAGTCCAGCGCTTTGACTTCGGCACGTAGCGCCGCAAGATCAGGGGAAACATGCATAAATTCCTTTTTGTGATCCGCAATATTCGTCACCAACAGGGCGTTTTCGCGTAGCGCCTTATTTATATTCCTGAAATAAGGCAAAGGATCATAAACGTGTTCAAAAAACTCCGTTGCAATACAGATATCCGCTGCAGGCAAATCAGGAACAGGCGATAACTCACTGCTATCAATAAAAACTGTTTTGACCTTGTTTTCCACACCCATCCAGAGCAGGAACTCTTTACGAATGGTCGGGATATCAACCAAAATCAACTTCACCCGAATGCCTTTATCTTGTAAAAAATCCGCGAGCGCTCGTGAGTGCTGTGCCAGGCCACAACCGTAATCGAGTATATCGACCGTTGAATAGCTGCTCAAATGACGAATAACAGCATCGTCTTCAGCCCACGCAGGATCAGAATAGGACAGCATACGCAGGAAATGCATCGGGCCGTGAAATGCGTAGGCTGAATATATTTCCGATTTGTCGTCGTTGAAAAACACCTGATACA
>JAAELZ010000752.1 GCA_024226105.1 Pseudomonadota bacterium
ACGGTGTGTATGCTGGCCAATGAAGCGGCCGATACGGTGAATCAACAGGTTTGCCAGGCAGAAGATATCGATATCGCGATGCAGGCCGGGGTGAACTACCCTTGTGGCCCATTACAATGGGCAGATCAACTTACTGTCGACCTGGTTCTTAAAGTGCTGGAGAATCTATACAGTAGTTACGGAGAAGATCGCTACCGGGTTTCGCCTCTAATACGCAGGCTGGTCGCCGCTGGTCGTGCCTTCCATACGCCGTTAAAACCTTAAACTCTAAATCGAGAAAAATATGCTGGATGCTTATATTTGTGATGCGCTTAGAACACCTGTCGGGCGTTATGCCGGTGCCTTATCATCGGTGCGTACGGATGATTTGGCTGCCTTACCCATTAAAGCGCTGATCGAGCGCAATCAGGGGGTGGACTGGGCGCAACTGGACGATGTCATTTTGGGCTGCGCCAACCAGGCGGGAGAAGATAACCGCAACGTGGCGCGTATGGCTGCGCTGTTGGCGGGTTTACCGGTTACCGCGTCAGCAACAACCCTGAATCGCTTATGTGGTTCGAGCCTGGATGCTGTAGGCCAGGCCGCGCGAGCGATAAAAGCGGGTGACACTGATTTAATGATCGCAGGCGGCGTAGAATCCATGTCGCGCGCACCCTTTGTTATGGCTAAAGCCGAGTCTGCTTTTTCACGAGCAGCCAGGGTTTTCGATACCACCATCGGCTGGCGATTTATTAACCCGCTAATGTCGGAAATATATGGTGTCGACTCCATGCCTGAGACCGCTGACAATGTCGCAGAGCAGTATTCAGTTTCACGGGAGGAACAGGACAGCTTTGCCTATGGCAGCCAGCAGCGCTGGAAGCAGGCCAGTGATGCGGGTTATTTTGAAGATGAAATCATCCCGGTAGAGGTAAAACAAAGAAAAGGGGAGCCGCTGATGTTCACAGCTGATGAGCACCCCAGGCCTTCTACGAGCCTTGAGGCCCTGGCCAAATTGCGACCGATCAACGGCCCCGGTAAAACCGTTACGGCAGGCAATGCTTCAGGTGTAAATGATGGCGCCTGTGCCTTGATTCTGGCATCCGAAAATGGGCTGAAATCGCATGGCCTGCAGGCTCGGGCCAGGGTAATCGGCATGACAGCATATGGTGTTGAGCCCAGAATTATGGGTATGGGGCCTGCGCCGGCAGTCAAAAAGCTACTGAAAAAAGCGGGCTTAACAATCAGTGATATGGACGTGATTGAACTGAATGAAGCCTTTGCCGCTCAGGCGATTGCTGTTCTACGCGAGCTGGATTTGCCAGCCGATGCGCCACATGTAAACGCCTGGGGCGGGGCGATTGCCATGGGGCACCCCCTGGGCATGAGTGGCGCGCGACTGGTAACTACCGCGATGTACCAATTGCAGCGTAATAAAGGGCGTTATGCACTTTGCACGATGTGCGTTGGTGTAGGCCAGGGTATCGCGCTGATGATTGAGAAGGTTTAAACCGGGGGCCATTTCCGCAAGCTAAGGCTGAAGGCTGCAGCCGTTTTGCTGTTATACTTTGAAACTGCAAATTACAACCAAATTTATTCAGGAGTTAACAATCCATGGTCACTTCAATCATCCTGCTCAATGTAAAAAGACATAAAATTAATGATGTTGCAAACCTGCTCACTGACAGGAGCGAGGTTTCCGAGGTTTATTCAGTGAGTGGAAAATATGATCTGATTGCGATTGTGCGCGTCGCTGAAAATGATGAGCTTTCCGAGTTTGTAACCAACCATTTGTCGAAAATCAAAGGCATTAAAAAAACCGATACTATGCTCGCCTTTAAGGCCTATTCAAAACATGATCTTGAAGTCATGTTCTCCATCTGACCCTGCTAAGAGGCAGAACGAACCTGCAAGAACGGCACTACAGGTAATAGCTTGAATCCGGTCTGAGAAGGCAAAATTCAAGTTTCATTTCTCCAGGCGAATGTAAGTAGTGGAAACAATCACATCTTTTATAGGCATTCTTGGGGTCTTATGCCTCGGCATAATGAGCCCCGGGCCAAGTTTTGTGTTAGTCGCGCGAACGTCTGTAGGGGTTTCAAGACTTGATGGGCTCTCTACTGCAATTGGCATGGGTATTGGTGGTATGGTGTTTGCTGCTTTGACCCTTCTAGGGTTGCAGGCTGTTTTGCTCAGCGTACCCCTTGTATATGTGATATTAAAGCTAATTGGCGGAATGTATCTGGTCTATCTGGCCATCACAATTTGGGGTGGAGCTAACCAGCCTATAGAGCTTAAAGATCATTCCTATAGAAAAAATACCAGTTTATTCCGGTCATTTAACAGGGGGCTGATTACCCAGTTGAGCAATCCCAAAACAGCGATCTATTATGGAAGTATCTTCGCAGCCTTATTGCCACCTGATCTGCCGGTATCAACAGTTTTAATTCTGGTTCCAATCATTTTTTTTCTGGAAGCTGGTTGGTATTCCCTGGTGGCGTTAGTGCTTTCGTCAACTGCACCGAGGAATGTATATCTGGATTTGAAATCAACCCTGGATCGTTTGGCCAGTGGGATAATCGGTGTCCTGGGGTTGAAGCTGATATTTGATGCAAAACCAGTATCCCAATTTATGGAATAACCCCCAGAACATTCCCAATTGTACGTCGTCACAATATTGTGGAATAAGGTTAGCGCGCCTTTGCTGGTTTCAGCCCTTTGTGTTGAGCAACAGCTTTGCCGCCCCGGGCATGTAATTTGCGTTGTAGCGCCTTTCACCCATAGAGCGAAAGGGAAAAACACACCTTTAATGAGTGATTCATGTGCTTGTTCATCTCTGGTAGCGGTCAACTGAAGATTTAGGTTCAAGCATTTCTGTTGTCGACGGCATTACTCCTGCGATTTATTTATAGAATCAAACAGGTTTTCTATTTCGGCGCTGCTTATGCCGTTCAGGAAAGATGTGAAATCACCCTCGCCAATAATTTGCTTTGCAGAATTTACAATCGTGGCATGGGTGAGGCGTGCCATCGCGGAACCGAGTGAGATTCGGGCGACACCGATGTTGGCGTAGTCAGTGACGGTGTATTTTGCAAATTCACCTAAAGCCAGGGCATTGACGGGCGCCTTGACCGAGCCACAAATGCGCGCGAGTTCTTCCAGTGAGGGCGGCATTGGCACATAGAGTACATCGGCACCCACCGCCTCAAAGGCCTGTATGCGTCGAATGGCTTCGTCAGTATCGTACTGGCCAGTCATCACGCCGTCAGCACGTGCGGTAAGCACAAAATCTTCATCAAGCGCGCGGGCTGCATCGACCGCAGCGCTGATACGTTCTACCGCAAAATCAAAATCATAGGGCATTTGATTGGGTAGGGCCGTATCCTCGATACAGCATCCTGCCACCCCGGCATTAGCGGCCAGTTGAATCGTTTCAGCGACGTCAACCGGCGAGTGTCCATATCCGTTTTCAAGATCAGCGTTAAGGGGTAAGTGAGTTGCACGCACCAATTCATGCGCGTGCTCAAGCGACTGTGTGCGCGTAATTCCGCCCATGTCTTTTACCCCGAGCGTGAAGGCGTGGCCGGCAGAGGTGGTCGCAAGAGCTTGTGCGCCCAACGCGGCAAATAGTTTAGCCGAGCCTGAATCCCAGACGTTTGCCAGTACGAACGGCTCGCCAGGTTTATGCAGCTCGCGGAACGATGGTTTTTTGGGGGGTGAAGATGACATAAGTGGATTAATCAGCTGCCAGATTTAGTTCAAGATGTTTCTTTTTGCCTTCAAACAGACGGTGAACATAAGGCTCGAAAAACTCGAGTGGTTTTGTATCGTAGTCCGGATCAAACGCATTTTGATCGTAGTGATGACAAAAATACACGCAGTCGTCATACCAGGGGTGTTCCTTGAAACGATCCCGGGCAAGCCGGTCGCCACCCAGGTAGTGGTTATAATAATAGCCCTGGAATATACAGTGATTTGCAATGATCCAGTGGACCCGCTCTGAAACATAGGGCTTTAGAATAGCCGCTGCCAGCTCGCCGTGGTTGTAGGGCGAGATAATATCGCCGATGTCGTGTAGCAATGCCGCCACGATCATCTCATCATCAGCGCCATCATTATAGGCCCGTGTCGCCGATTGAAGGCTGTGCTGATAACGATTAATGCGATAACCACCCCAGTCAACGTCCAGCAATTTCAGATGATCCAGGACCCGATCGACCAAATCGGCATTGGCTTTCGCTTCGAGTTCCATGATCAGGCCGAATTCTTCCGGGGTCCCATCTTCCATGCGTATCCAGTCTACGTATTTCATAAGTTGTTCTCCTAATTGAGTATCAAGCACCAATAATTATCTGCTCAGCTGAATTTGAACAATGGAAGAAAAAATAGCAACTGTTTATTGTTCCGCTTTGTTAACAGAAGATGGGGTCAGGTCTTTCGTTATAACATTTATTGATATACGCTTTCCCTGTTGTAGCGTGCACTTTGCCATCGTAATATTTGCGCCTTACAATGTTTAAAATCCAGGAGTTGCTTTAACTGACAGAATTTCGCCGACTCCTTTTTTCAGACCCGTATATATCATAATTGTTCACAATGAGTGATTCACTTTACCAACTGGGCCGTCAATTGCGCGACGGTAGTTTGAGCGCCCGCGATCTGGCCGACCAGTGCCTTGAACGTTTGCAAAAAAGCGAGCCAAG
>JAAELZ010000753.1 GCA_024226105.1 Pseudomonadota bacterium
AGGCCTGCTTCGTCGGCGCCGTTGGCACACCCGGCCAGAAGCAACAAGCAAACAAAAAGGGCACCGCGAATGGGTGCCCTCTTCGAGGAATCAATGATTTTCACAAAGACGCCCTTAGTAATTTAGCCGCAACGAAACTGCATTGAAGCAAATTACTATTTCTAATTACGCTTTACGACCGTAACGTGCCTGGAATTTACCAACACGGCCTGCCGTATCAACAACTTTTTGTTGTCCGGTATAAAAAGGATGACATTCAGAGCAGACTTCAACACTGATGTCCTTGCCTTCAGTAGAACCCGTCTCAAAACTGTTGCCACAAGTGCAATGAACTTGAACTGCGCTGTATTGCGGATGAGTATCGGCTTTCATGGTTAAACCCTCGTTAAGGTTGCCCTGACTGGCTCAAGGCAATTAGTTAGTTAGCTCCCAAAAATGGGGCGGTGAATATAGATAAAATGCTCTCCAAACGCAAGCATTCAAGAGCAATATTTTATGGTTTTTAGCGATTCATCGACTGGAAAAACTCGGCATTATTTTTGGTTGCCTTGAGTTTATCCAGGAGGAATTCTATCGCCTGAATATCGTCCATCGGATGTAGCAACTTGCGCAACAGCCAGACCTTTTGCAATTCATCGGGCTCCATCAACAATTCTTCACGTCGAGTACCTGATTTATTTATGATGGTAGACGGATAAACGCGTTTCTCAGCGATACGGCGATCAAGATGCACCTCCATATTACCCGTGCCCTTAAATTCTTCGTAGATGACCTCGTCCATTTTGGAACCGGTATCCACCAGTGCGGTAGCAAGTATAGTCAGGCTGCCACCTTCTTCAAGGTTTCGCGCCGCCCCGAAAAAACGCTTGGGTTTTTGCAATGCATTAGCATCCACACCACCGGTCAGAACCTTGCCTGATGATGGCGCTACCGTATTGTAGGCACGTGCCAGACGGGTAATCGAATCGAGCAAAATCACCACATCTTTTTTATGTTCGACCAGACGTTTGGCCTTGGCAATCACCATTTCCGCAACCTGAACGTGTCGCGTAGCGGGCTCGTCAAAGGTAGAGGCAATCACCTCGCCTCGCACCATGCGCGCCATCTCGGTTACTTCTTCCGGGCGCTCATCAATTAACAGCACCATCAAATACGCATCCGGATAGTTCGCCGTGATCGATTGCGCAATTTGTTGCAGCATGACGGTCTTACCCGTTTTTGGCGCTGAAACGATCAGGCCACGTTGGCCCCGGCCAATGGGTGCAATCAAATCAATAACACGTCCGGTAAGGTCTTCAGAAGAACCGGTTTCACGTTCCAGGCGAAAGCGTTCTTCCGGATGCAGGGGCGTCGCATTTTCAAATAAAATTTTGCGCTTGGCTTCATCAGGATCCTGGCCATTGATGGTGGTAACTTTGAGCAAGGCAAAGTAGCGTTCTGAATCTTTTGGCGGGCGAATCAGGCCTTCGACGGTATCACCTGTCCTGAGGCCAAAGCGGCGAATCTGACTGGGCGATACATAAATATCATCCGGGCCAGCAATATAAGAACTGCTTGCGGAACGCAAAAAACCGAACCCGTCCTGCAATATTTCAACGACACCACCGCCGTTTATATCGACACCTTTTCTAGCCTGAGATTTCAGGATGCCAAAAATCTGATCCTGTTTACGGCTACGGCCAATGTTATCGAGGCCAAGATCGCGTGCTAATTCGATGAGCTGGGCGGGTGTTTTGAGTTTAAGTTCAGTTAGACTGAGAGAAGTTGACTTGTTCAATGATTAATCCCTGGGGGTTGCGTGGTTACGCACAGAAGGTATGTGGTTGTGAAACGTTTAAGAATATTGTTCGCGCTAGACCCACTGGCGTGGTGCGCTGTTGAAAACGAAACCGAAATAGAGTGATTTGCGGCTTTAGCGCGAATAATACTCAGGCAAATTCGCCTTGTCTAGCCTTTTGTGAAAAAAATACCACTTTATGCCATTTTCTCAGTCACTTCAGGCGTATTGCTTTCGTACAGTGATATCAGGCCGTTTTTTTGGGGCTAGCCAAATATCCCGGTGTCGACATTTCCCATAAACGACTGGCGGTACGCCTAAAGGCCCGCGCCAGGCGTGACCCGGTATAAATGCTGTCCGGTGGCCTGGCTGCAGACACCAGCAAATTGACACCATGATCATAGGCCGTATCAATCAGGTTGATGAATCGACGAGCAGCAGCATCGTCATCGGGCCCAAGCTCCGGGACATCCGAAATAATAAGCGTACTAAACTGGTTGCCAAGCTGGATATAGTCTTTTTGAGAGCGATA
>JAAELZ010000754.1 GCA_024226105.1 Pseudomonadota bacterium
CCCTCAGTACTTTCAAGCGCCCTGCTTGCATTCTTGACGCAATGATTACATGTCATGCCGGTAATTTTTAGTTCAGTTGTATAATCCTAAATTCCTCAGTTGGGCAGGGTATAGGGTGCTTCTGTGGTGGTGTAGGGCAAGGCGTAACTGCGCGGAATGGTCGTTCCCTTTCAAGCAGTTACAACGCGGCCATGCGCCGCCACAGAAGTACAAAATACCCTGTAGCGCCTTTCACCCATAGAGTGAAAGGAATATATCTACCTTTTCTATGTGATTCATGCACTTATTTATCTCTCGTAGCGGTCAACTGAGGATTTTAGGATAATCCATGGTTTTACTCTAAAGAGGTTTGAAAAAGCGCAATCGATTGGCATTGCTTACCACGGTGACGGAAGACATCGCCATGGCAAAACTCGCGAACATAGGATTCAAAAGCCAGCCTGTTATCGGGAAAAACAGGCCTGCTGCCAGGGGTATCCCGATCATATTGTAGATAAACGCGCCAAACAGATTCTGTTTTATATTACGCAACGTAGCGCTGGATAGGGCAATCGCAGTACCAATGCCAGCGGGAGAATCCCCCACCAGTGTAATATCAGCATGCTCAATCGCCACATCAGTACCACTACCAAGGGCAAAACCGGTGTCCGCCTGCGCCAGCGCGGGCGCATCATTGACGCCATCTCCGACCATACCCACTTTAAACCCCTGTTGTTGCAGCTCCTTAATAATATTCAGCTTTTGCTCTGGAAGTAGTTCACTGTGTACGATGTCAATACCCAGCGATTTTCCAACCGCGTCCGCGGTTTTGTGGAAATCGCCGGTACACATGACCAGCTTGATGCCCAGCTCATGCAGCGCAGCTATGGCCTCGGCAGTATCGTGCCTGATCTTATCCTTCAGTATCATTAAACCCAGCAACGCTTCACTACTTGCCAGCCAGATCGGCGTGCCGCCCTGTGCAGCGTGCTCAAGCGCGAATTCGTGCCATTGGGAATCGATTTCAATACCCTGTTCCCGCAGTAGCTTTTCGTTGCCGAGGTAGTAGCGTTGTTGATCAATGCTGCCCGAAACACCCAAACCCGTGATCGACTGAAAATCATCACAGTGAAGCGCCTTTATGTTTTGCGCCTGTGCGCTTTGCACCACGGCCAGGGCCAGGGGGTGAGCGGAGCCCGTTTCCAGGCTCAAAGCGAGTTGCAACAGGCTTTGCTCATCCACCGAATCACTAATTTTTGTGTGCGAAATTGACGGCTTACCCTCGGTCAGCGTACCGGTTTTATCAACCACTATATGGGTCAAATGTGAGGCACTTTGCAGGGCATCACTGTTACCAATAAGTATTCCCAGTTGCGCAGCACGGCCGGTACCGACCATGATCGCAATAGGTGTCGCCAGGCCGAGTGCACAGGGGCAGGCGATCACCAGCACCGCAATGCCGGTGGTAAATGCATAGGCCATTTGTGGCGCCGGACCGAACACCCACCAGGCGACGGACGTCGCAATGGCAATCAATATCACGGTTGGCACAAAAACCGAAGATACTTTATCAACCAGATTCGCGATCGGCGGCTTGCTCAGCTGCGCCTGTTGCACCATGCTGATGATGTTGGACAGCGTTGTGTCTTCGCCCAGGCGGGTTACCTTTATAAGCAGGCTACCACTATTGTTTCCGGTTCCGCCAATCACTTCGTCACCCGCCTGTTTGGCGACCGCCAGGGGTTCCCCGGTTAGCATCGATTCATCCACATTTGACGTCCCGCTGATAACCTCTCCATCAATCGGTACCGTCTCACCCGGCTTTACACGTATATTGTCACCCCGACGTAAAAGCGATACAGGAATTTGAATTTCTTCATCATCGATCAACACAGCGGCAGATTTTGGAGCGAGTTGTACCAGCGCCCCGATCGCTTCAGAAGTCACCCGTTTCGCTCGCGTTTCAAGTGCGTGTCCAAATTGCAGAAATGCCAGAATCATCACCGAGGCATCCAGGTAAAGATGGTTGCCACCACCCGGAATAAGCGCCGGATAAGTAATAATTACCGCCGATGACAACCAGGCTGCAGCGGTTCCAAGCGCCACCAGGGTATCCATATTGGATGAAAGGTGCCGGGCCTGTTTAATCGCCGTGTTGTAATAGTTTCTACCGCTAAACCACATCGTAAACAGGCAAATCAGCGCCATCAGGCACCAGAATATCTGCCCGCTGCCGGGAGCTAATTCCGGAAACAGGCCTGTCATATCCCCCGCCATTAAACCGACACCGACCAGACCCGCTAAGGCTGCACGCTGCCATGCCCTGCGGATTTCCAGGCGCGCTTTCATGGCTTGAATACGATGCGGATCCTCGAACAACTCATCCAGTTCAGCGACAAACCCAGCGTGCCTCAGTTTTAGCAGCAATCGGGCGGGATGCTCCTGAGTTTTGAGCGACGCGATAGCGCCTTGCCCGGCCCTTTCCTGAAATTCCAGTTCGGTGCCCA
>JAAELZ010000755.1 GCA_024226105.1 Pseudomonadota bacterium
TGGGCACCCTTTTCAAATTCCAGCCCGGTAGAAGGCATCGAAGCGGCCATCAAGCGTTTTTACGCCAAAGATAAACGCATCAGCCTGTATATTTTTGGCGACGATTTTTCACACGGTTCAATTGAAGCCGTAGTGAACACCGTCGCCAGACTCAATCACAGTAGTGCGGGCGGCACAAACCGTGTGCGCATTCACGCAATTGGTTTTCCAGTATTGTTCGCTGCGGGTAATATGGAGGCCAATGCGGTGCGTTTTGCCGCGCTGATGCGCAAGCTGGCTGAAAATAATTACGGCACCTTTGTAGGGCTGGATAGTTTACGATAGTGCCCGCTACAGGTTATCGGTACCCGACAGGAACTCGTAAACCTTCATTGGTTTATCAATGCCCTGCAAGGCTTGTTCTCCAATCAGTTTGCAGTGCCCGATGGTTTTACAATGGCGTTCTTTGAGCTGCGTGACAAAATTCTCACTGGTCAGGATGTTAGAGTTCAGGTCTTTCGTCAGGGCTTCGAGCCGTGCGGTTTCATTCATGGCCGGACCGATTACAGAAAACTCCAGGCGCTGAGGCACGCCAATATTGCCAAAAAGGACCTCTCCAACGTGCAAGCCGATACCAAAATCAAGCGGGGCTTCTTTTGCAGCCGCCCGTTCATGGTTGAGAGACTTGAGCCGCTCAAAGGCCGAGGTGGCAGCTTTCAACGCGTTCATACAGGCTGCACTGGAATCCATTTGCTCGTTAATCGGAAATATCCCCAGCACCGCATCACCGGGAAAACGTAAAACTTCACCCTGAAATTCAAGCACCGCATTGGCCGTACATTCAAAATAGCGATTTAGTAATTCGATGTATTTATCACCCGACATGCTATCGGCGAGCGTGGTTGAGCCACGAAGATCGCTGTACCAGATTACCGAATAAATCCGCTCGCCATCGCCGCGTTTGATTTGTCCATTCAGAACCTTGCGCCCCGCACCCCGCCCCAGATAAGCCTCGAGAATGCTACTGGCAATTTTGTCTTTCACGCGCATTTTGACGGCCACCGCCAGGCGTTGCTGCACACGATTTAGTGCCCGCAGGTCTGAATCTGAAAAACCGGCAGGCCTATCAGTACTCCATGATCCGATAATGCCTGAGCCAAACTCATCCTGCTCAAAGTCCACCTCCTGATCATCGCCAAAGGCAACAAGATAACACAGATAATCTGTCATGCCCTCTTCCGCCAACTCCTCGAGTATCGGAAAATCAAGTACGGCATTGTCTCCGACAAGCTGGCGGCGAAATGCCGGTAGGCGGTGTTTTAAAATGTAACGGAGTGGACTGGCTTTCCATGCGTCCCTGTTAACGCTGTCATGAACATGATAGGTGGTTTCGATCCCTTCCTCAAGCGTCCACACAACGGTGAAACTTCGATAAAGCGGATGCAGTATCGGCGAGGTAATAATGGTGCGTGATACGGGGATTCCGGCTGCGTGCAAACGACGATTACAGCCTTCCACTAATTCTTCGAGCGCCGGCTCTGATAACGCCTGTTCCATCAACCAGTCACTCAAGGCATCAATGGGCGTATCGGCGGTATTGAAACTCATATCAGGAGACTACCGGGCCTGGCTGTTTTGAAGCAAAATTCATGAGATCAAATAAAATCAAATTACCGTTTGAGGAGTATAGCTCTTCTATTTGACCAGAAGGCTAAGTTGATTCTACCGGTATTCATGGGTTTTGAGCAAAACATGTTAGGTCCGGCAGTTTCCACACAGGGTTATTCGTTCTAATTTCATCATGCTTTCTCGCTGTGATTTTTCAATGCTTCAATTGCGAACATCGGATAAACCAAGAGCTTCTGTTCACGGCCGCAAATTTCAATTTTTTCCACTTCCAGGCCATGCATAACCAGCCCGCTACTCAGCCGCAAACGGCGTACCAGCTTTGCTGAAAGAAGGGGAGCATGAGTTGCTTTGGAAGCAGAGCTTGTTTTCATTGCTTCGCCAAAGTCTATACTAATTCCAGCAGCTGTAACTATGCTGATACAGCTTGTCTATTTCCGGTAGAAAGCCGCTTGAATTTCCAATTTGACGCTAAACACGCTCAATCGTTCGAAATAGAGGCTAACTGCCTCGATTTGATATTTTCAGGAATCGGCACCGTAGCCTGAAAAAGCGTCGATCACTTCATCCATCTGCTTATCTGAAAGCAACACCGGTTCACCGATTTGCAGCGCACGGACATACTGGGCAGCCAGCGTTTCCACTTCCACCGCCAGGGCAAGGGCGCTTTTCAGGCTTTTCCCAAGCGCGATCATCCCGTGATTCGCCATCAGGCATGCCCGGTCACTGCCGAGGGCTTGCAATACGTGTGTAGAGAGTTCCTGGGTGCCAAACAGTGCGTAGTCAGCACATCGAATACACTTGCCACCCGCCGCCGCAACCATATAGTGAAACGCCGGAATCTCGCGTTGCTGGCAAGCCAGTGCAGTACAGAAAACTGCATGCGCATGCAATACGACATCCACGTCATCCCGACTGGCGAGTATATCGCGATGAAAACGCCATTCCGTCGAAGGCTTCCCGCCCCCGATTACTTTGCCTGTGGAGAGGGATACTTCCACCAGGTCATCGGCTTGCATCTCATCATAATGCAGGCCCGAGGGAGTAATGATGAAACGATCACCCACCCGAAAACTCAA
>JAAELZ010000756.1 GCA_024226105.1 Pseudomonadota bacterium
CGGGGATCGAAAAATTAAAACAGGGTCGTTATGCCTTCCTGGTTCTCGACATTATGCTTCCGGGTATCGATGGTTTTGAGGTTTGCCGCCGGGTGCGTAAGTTTAGTGACATTCCCGTTATTATGCTGACCGCGCGCGGCGAGGTGACCGATCGCATCGTAGGTCTGGAACTGGGCGCGGATGACTATTTGCCCAAACCTTTTGACCCGCGCGAACTGGTTGCCCGGATTCAGCGTATTTTGAAAAGAGTATCTGCTGATTCTTCACCAGAGTCTGACAATGGGTTGAAAATTGATGAGCGTGGCCAGCGAGTGATGCTTAATGGAAAACACCTGGAGCTGACTACGCGTGAATTTTCCATGCTGGTATTGCTTAGCACATCGCCTGCTAAAGTATGGACGCGTGATGAGATCATGAATGAATTACGCGGCACGGATGCCGATATCTATTCTCGAGTAATTGATATCTCTATCAGCCGATTGCGTAAAAAACTACTACCGCTTGATCCGATCACTACGATCTGGGGCAAGGGTTACCGCTGGACGGAGTGAAGGACGGATCCATGGCCGGGACAGATACGCGAATGAGACGTCTGCGACACCGGTTCGCAGCCAGTTTATCCCTGAAACTGATTGCTATTTTCGTCGGCGGCAGCATTGCCCTGGCGGTTTTAATGGGTGCCTTGTCGCAATTTGGGCTGGAGCGACAGTTTCTGTCTACGGCCCGCCCACTGCTGGATCACTACGTATTTTTTCTGGCAAAAGAAGTGGGTACGCCTCCCAGTGTCAGGCGGGCCAGTGCCCTGGCTGAAAAATGGCCCATTACCATTCGCATTTTTGACCCGCAGCGAAATATTCGGTGGGCCAGTGACGGGCGCACCTTTGAGCCGCATGGCAGACGGTTTGAAGGGCAGAAGGGTTTAAGATCTGGGAAGGAAGCACGCCCCGGGCGCGTTTACTGGGATCACGGCACGGTGTTGCTCAAACGTCGGGCTGGTGCCGCTACGGTGTACTATGGGTTCAGGTTAAGGCCGGCGGGTACGCCCTGGTTTCCGATGCTGTTTATCAGCCTGGTTTTGCTCGGGCTATACGGGTTTTATTTGCTGACACGGCGTTTGTTCGCGCCGATTGGAACCATACAGGAAGGCATTACAAAAATCGGTGCGGGCCAGCTGGATCACCGTATCGATATGAAGCGTAGTGACGAACTTGGCTTACTGGCGGATCACGTGAACAACATGGCAGAGCAACTTGAGCTGATGTTACAGGCCAGGCGGGATTTGTTGCTGGCGATCAGCCACGAGCTTAAATCACCATTGGCACGTTCCCGTGTCACGCTGGCATTGCTTGATGACACCGGGTACCAGCGGGCATTGTTGCGAGATCAGGTAGAAATGCAACGATTGATCGATGGCATTATTGATGCGGAACGTAATCAGGGAGATTACGCATTGCTGCATCGCGAGCAAACTGATATCAAAGCTCTGTTGCAACGCCTGGTAGCAGGTTTTGAACAATCGGAACAAATTAAACTGGTGCTGGAATCCGGTTCTGTGCAAGCCAATGTAGATGCCAGTCAAATCGAGCGTTTGCTGCGTAATTTGCTGGAAAATGCCTTACGTTACAACCGGCCGCTTCAGGGCCCGGTTACGCTTGAAGCGCGTCGTGAAAAAACAGATTTGCTGCTGATTGTTTCTGACCATGGGCCGGGAATCGAAGCAGCGCATATCAAGCGTTTAACCGAGGCGTTTTATCGAGTGGATAGTTCACGGGAACGCAATAGCGGTGGCCTTGGGCTGGGTTTATATTTGTGCCAGGCCGTGATTGACGCACACGGAGGCAGCCTTGAAATTAGCAGCGTGACAGGTGAGGGAACAACAGTGGAATGTCGAATTCCGGAGGCAATGACTTAAGCTTCGCTTATTTGAAGTGTCAGCTACGATCCGTGTCCTGACGTTTGGGGAAATGTTAGTCAGGCCAAACCGGGTTGGCTGGCCTGATAACCCGAAAGCTTACCTGCTTTCGGAGGGGGATTCAGGCAGTCAGTGCTTGAAGACGCTTATTCAATCGACTTTTTAAACGCGCTGCGGTGTTCTTGTGCATCAGCCCTTTATTGGAGCCTTTGTCGATGACAGAAGCAGCAGTACGGTACGCTGTTGGAGCAGCGTCTTTATCGCCAGCGTTGATTGCTTTGAGCAGTGCTTTGATGCTGGTACGAACAGATGAGCGGTAGCTACGGTTGCGTTGGTTGCGAACAACGTTCTGACGCGCTCTTTTGCGTGTTTGTGGTGAGTTAGCCAAGGTAAATCCTCTAAAATTCAGTACTAAAATTACAGGCGCGCGAATATCGTGGTTTTACGCTTGAATGTCAAGCATATTAGCGATATTAAGTTGTAAATAGTAGATATTA
>JAAELZ010000757.1 GCA_024226105.1 Pseudomonadota bacterium
ACGCTGCATGGCGTTGGTGCTGCGCTGGCAGAAAAACTGGCGCGCCTGGGACTCAACAACACCTTCGATCTGCTCTTTCACCTGCCGTCACGCTTTGAAGACCGGACCCGCGTAACCCCTGTATATCAACTCCGTCACGGCCAACAGGGCCTGATTCTGGGTACCATTGAAGGCTGCCAGGTGCAGTTTGGCCGACGCCGCAGCCTGCTGGTCGGGATCAATGATGAAGGTGCTTATTTGACCATGCGCCTGTTCTATTTTAACGCACAGCAGCAACGCGCCCTGCAAAACGGCCAATGGATACAGTGCTTTGGCGAAGCCAGGCAAGGCGCTAAAGGGCTGGAAATGGTCCACCCGGAATACCGCGTCTATTCCAGCGAGCCGGAAAACATTAGCAGCGATACCCTGACCCCGGTGTATCCGGTCACGGAAGGTATCACCCACGCACGAATCCGCAAACTAATACTGGCGGTACTGGACGTGGAGTTGCAGCAAGTTGAAGAATTGTTACCTCCTGAAATGCTGGCGCAACATCATTTCATGCCATTGGCAGATGCCCTGCGTACGCTGCACACTCCTCGGGCAAACGATGACCTGAGCGCCCTTTCTGAACAACGCCACCCCGCGCAACATCGGTTGGCACTGGAAGAATTACTCGCCCATCACCTGGCATTGCGCAAACTCAAGCAAAAACGCGCGGTACACGCCGCACCACACATCACAAATAGGGGAGAATCCTGGAACAGGCTTAGACCCGGGCTTGGGTTTGATCTCACGGCTGCGCAAATACGGGCGATTTCAGAAATTGAGCAGGATTTTTCTCTGTCGCGCCCGGCCCTGCGCCTGATACAGGGCGACGTCGGCTGTGGAAAAACCGTGGTCGCCGCCGCCGCTGCCCTGCAGGCCGTAGATTCCGGCTATCAGGTGGCTATCATGGCACCCACCGAGTTACTTGCCGAGCAACACCGGCGTAACTTTAAAAACTGGTGCATGGATCTTGGGATAAGCGTAGGCTGGTTAAGCAGCAGGCTACCCGCCGCGGAGAAAAAAGCAGCGCGGGCCGCCATTGAATCAGGTGAGGTACAGATTGCCATCGGCACCCACGCCCTGTTCCAGCAAAGCGTTAACTTCCGCCGCCTGGGGCTGATTATTGTCGACGAACAACATCGCTTTGGAGTAGATCAACGGCTCGCGCTCAAAAACAAAGGCCGTGTCGCCTCTCAGGTTCCGCACCAGTTAATAATGAGCGCCACTCCGATTCCACGCTCGCTATCGATGGTTTATTACGCCGATCTCGATGTCTCAAACATAGATGAACTACCACCCGGTCGTAAACCCGTGAATACAGTGGTACTACCCAACACGCGACGCGAGGATGTACAGGAGCGTATCCGGGTCGCCTGCGCCGAAGGCCGTCAGGCCTATTGGGTCTGCCCGTTAATTGAAGAATCCGAAACCCTCCAGGCCCAGGCCGCTACCGAAACAGCCGCGCTTTTAGGCGCCACACTGAACGGAATAAAAGTTGAACTGATACATGGAAAGATGAAAGCCGCACAAAAAGACCGGCTCATGCAGGCTTTTCGAGGTGGTGAAATAGACCTGCTCGTCGCCACCACCGTCATTGAAGTCGGTGTCGATGTGCCCAACGCGAGCTTAATGATCATCGAAAATGCCGAACGCCTGGGCCTGGCGCAACTTCACCAGCTGCGCGGCCGTGTCGGGCGTGGACAAGCGCAGGCCGTCTGCGTGTTGATGTATCAGTCTCCACTTGGAAAAACCAGTCGCCGCCGGCTTGATATCATGCGTCAGACCAACGATGGTTTTGAGATTGCGCGCCATGACCTGGAATTTCGTGGCCCGGGCGAACTCATGGGGACCCGACAAACCGGTGACCATCAACTGAAAGTGGCGAATATCGTAAGAGATCAGGCACTGCTACCACTGGTTGAGCAGACCGCCGGGGCCTTAATTGAAAACCACCCCGAAAACGTCGATTTAATCATCGACCGCTGGGTCAGGCACAAGGCACATTATGCAGAGGTTTAGCTATGGGTGATTCCGTTTTTTACTTCTACCCGAAGACTGATTTGTAAAAGTGCCTGGTAGGATGTCATGAAGAATGAACCGCATCCTCTTTTGCACAGTTAAACACTGAGATCGGAAAACCTATAGTTTCGCGTGCTCGAGGTTCAGATCAAAATCACCTTCCCTGGCTTCATGCTGTTTTTTTGCAACAGAGATACGATAGGGGCAATTTTTACCATTGTCACAGCCATCGCATTCCATTTCTGTCCAGGCATACGCCAATGCGTGGGTCAGGCGTGAAAAAAAGTGGTCTTCGCCAACAACGCGGACCGCGCCGGTTTTGTGCATATTCTGCATAAACGGACGCTTCATTCGGGCAATCAGCAGGGTTACACCCGCCACCTTAAAACGTTCACATAACTGGCTCAGCACCATTTCCCCGGTCGCGTCCAGCGTGTTAATACCCTCCGCATCCAGAATAACGAACTTGGCATCCTGGTGATCTGCGAAAACCTGCAACATCTTATTCTCAAAATAGCCTGCATTGGCGTAGTACAGAGACATATCAAAACGAATCAGAACGATATTCTTGCAGGTTTCAAGCTCGGGATGCACTTCCAGATCACGAAACGTGGCATCATGAAAACGACTGAGAATGGCAAAACGCGGGCGCATGGTACGGTAAATAAACAGCACCATCGAGAGCACAACCCCCGCCAATATGCCTTTGTCCAGGTGCGGCGCCATTATCAGTGTTAAACCAAAGGTCGTTACCGCAACGATACCGTCGTGTTTTTCCGCTTTCCAGGCGTGCTTAATCGGCTCGATTTTAACCAGCCCGATGACCGCCATAATGATGATAGCCGCTAGTGTTGCCTGTGGCAGATGGTAAAGCAGTGGCGTTAAGAACAGCAGCGTAATACCCACAATAATACCGGTCACAATTGACGAAAAACCTGTGCGCGCACCCGCATCAATATTCACCGCGGAACGGGAGAAGGACCCGGATACGGCGTAACCATTGAACAAACCGGAAACAATATTGGACAGGCCCTGCCCAACCAGTTCCTGGTTCACATCAAGGCGCTGCCGTGTACGTGCTGCCATAGCCTTGGCAATGGAAATAGCCTCCATGAAACCAATCAGCGCAATCACAACTGCCGAGGTCGCAAGCTGCAAT
>JAAELZ010000758.1 GCA_024226105.1 Pseudomonadota bacterium
GGCTTTGGGATACAGATGGCCGCGAATACATAGATTTCGCAGCGGGCATTGCCGTGAGTGCTCTGGGTCACGCGCACCCGGAACTCATTGAAACCTTGCACCAGCAGGCGCAAAAATATTGGCATGTCAGTAACCTGATGACCAACGAGCCTGCTATCAATCTCGCGCGATCTCTGGTGGAGACGACGTTTGCTGAGCGGGTATTTTTTTCAAACTCGGGCGCCGAGGCGAATGAGGCGGCATTAAAGCTTGCGCGTCGTTATGCCCACGACAACACCGGCACGAAAAAATACGAGATTATTGCTTTCAATGACGGCTTTCACGGGCGCACCCTGTTTACTGTCAGTGTCGGTGGGCAGGCGAAATACAGCGAGGGTTTCGGGCCAAAACTGGAAGGTATTACCCATCTGCCATTCAACGACATTGCGGCTCTTGAAGTCGCGGTTTCGGATAAGACCTGTGCCATAATGATGGAGCCCATACAGGGCGAAAGCGGAGTACGACCGGCGCAACCGGAATTTGTTAAACGGGCACGTGAACTGTGCGACCAGCACAATGCCCTGTTGATATTTGATGAGGTACAAACCGGAGTGATGCGAACCGGCGAGCTCTATGCCTATATGGGCCTGGGCATCGAGCCGGATATTTTAACTTCTGCCAAGGGTCTGGGCGGGGGTATACCTGTCGGGGCAACGCTTACCACGAATGAAGTAGCGCGGGCCTTTGGAGTGGGTGTGCACGGCAGTACATTTGGTGGTAATCCGCTCGCTTGTGCGGTCGCTTGCAAGGTGATTGAGTTGGTGAATATGCCTCAGATGCGTGTGCGGGTGCAGACCCGGGCAAAGCAGCTTCGCAGCGGGCTGGAATCACTCAACAATGAATTTAGTGTGTTCTCAGAGATACGTGGCGAAGGTTTGTTGCTGGGTTGCGAGCTGGCACCGAAGTATCAGGGGCGTTCACGGGATTTACTGAATCTGATGATGGACGAAGGCGTGCTGGCACTGGTCGCGGGTGATAATGTACTGCGCATGGCGCCGCCATTGATACTTAAGCAGCAGGATGTGAATGATGGCCTGGCGGGGATGACGGCGGCAGTGAAGAATTTTGTAGCGTATTGAGTTCACAAAGCCCAGGGTGTAGAGTCTGGCTCAGGTGCCGGGCGCAAGCCAAAGCTTGCCCCTGCCAGGGGTTCTACATAGAGCGTAAACCCAGCCTTAAAATATTATGGTGGCAGGCCTGCTCCAGCTGTGGTATCTGGTAAAAACGCTGAACATTCATTTGTATCGACTAAAAACAAGCGAGCAATTGGTGCCGCCAAAGCCAAAACTGTTGGACATCACCGTGTTGAGTGAAACGTCTTCCTCACTCTGTGTGACAATCGGAAAGCCCTCGGCGGCCTCATCAAGGTTTTCGATGTTCGCGGAAGCGGCGATGAAATTGTTTTGCATCATTAGCAGTGAGTAGATAGCTTCGTTCGATCCGGCTGCACCCAGGGCATGCCCTGTCAGTGATTTGGTAGAGGTAATTTTAGGTTTTTCATCACCGAACACTTCGGCGATCGCCTCAAGCTCGCGTATGTCTCCAATCGGGGTGCTGGTGCCATGCGTGTTGAGATAGTCGACAGGCGTATCGATATCCTGCATTGCCTGTTTCATACAGCGGACCGCACCTTCGCCCGATGGTTGAACCATATCATAGCCGTCAGAAGTTGCACCGTATCCCGTCAATTCTGCATAAATGGTTGCGCCACGCGCCAGCGCATGATCAAGTTCTTCGAGTACCAGCACGCTGCCCCCACCCGATATGACAAATCCATCGCGATCTTTGTCGAAGGTGCGCGAAGCGCGTTCAGGGTTATCATTATAATTGCTGGACATGGCACCCATGCCGTCAAACAATACCGACATTGCCCAGTGAACTTCTTCGCCGCCGCCGGCAAATACGATGTCATTTTTACCAAACTGGATCAATTCAGCACCATGGCCGATACAGTGTGCGCTGGTAGAGCAGGCTGAAGAGATGGTATAGGATACGCCTTTAATTTTAAATGGTGTGCTGACACAGGCAGGAATCGTACTGGCCATGGTTTTTGTCACCATATACGGCCCGACCCGTTTTATGCCGCGTTCACGCAAGGCGTCGGCGGCTTTGACAATATTCTCGGGAGAGGCGCCGCCGGTTCCCAGGATAAGGCCGGTTCGTTCAGACTGAACATCGGCTTCGCTGAGGCCGGCATCGTCTATGGCTTCCTGCATTGCAATATATGAAAAGGCGGCTGCATCGCCCATAAATCGGTATATTTTTCTATCGATCATTGATTTGGTATCAATATCGATTTTGCCGTGTACCTGAGAGCGCATCCCCAATTCCGTATACTCGGGTGCGGCTACGATGCCGGAACGCCCCGCCTTGAGTGAATCAAGCACTTCTGATTTGTTGTTCCCAATACTGGAAACGATGCCCATACCGGTTATAACCACTCGACGCATATTAATTGCTCCTAAAAACTTGAAGTATCTGTGAATAGACCCACGCGTAAGTCGTTACAGTGGTATACAGCCCGGCCATCAACCTCGACCACGCCATCGGCAATCCCCATATGCAGTCGTCGTGATATGACGCGTTTAAGGCTGAGGCGGTAGGTAACTTTTTTGGCCGTTGGCAGGATTTGCCCGCTAAATTTTATTTCACCCGCGCCCAGTGCGCGCCCGCGCCCGGGGCCACCTATCCAGCCAAGATAAAACCCCACCAGTTGCCATAAAGCATCCAGACCAAGGCAACCGGGCATCACTGGGTCGGTTTCAAAATGGCACTCGAAAAACCACAGATCAGGTTTGATGTCCAGTTCAGCGACAATTTCACCTTTGCCGTAGTCGCCGCCTTCGTCGCTAATATGCACGATTCGGTCGATCATAAGCATGTTGGGCAGGGGAAGCCTGGCATTACCTTCCCCAAAAACCTCTCCGTGCCCGCAGGCAATCAATTCTTCGTGGCTGTACTGATTTTTTTTAAGCATTTATAGAGTGTGTGAAGGCCGTTTGCGAGCACTGGATTCTACTCGACTCGTGCCCTTACATCAAAATTAAGATAAGTTGGGGCATCCCTGCTAACAATATGAAGGGGATAATCGAACTTTCAAGTTGTGTCACAGGTTAAAATAATATTGACATACTCGGGCCGGGTGGTGCAACCGAGTTTTATCATTTAGAGTCTGTCAAGTCTGTCTCAGGCTGGGCGTAGGGTTCCGTTTCCTCTGCTCTGAACGCAAGTACATCAAAACTTGACGATTGAAAAGGTGTGAAGTATATATCTACCGCCTGGTTATGCTACGCTTAGACATACGGAGAACGTTATAAATTCATGAGTAAGCACCTTGAATCTAAATTTATTACATCCAGAAAGAATATAGCCGTAAATCGATTATTATGCAGGAGTCGTCGTGACCAGTAAAAAAGTAACTAAGAAGAAAACTGTCGCAAAGCGCAGTGGCGGAAGTAAAAAGGCGGGGGCACGTTCGCCTGATTCTTCGAGAGCAGAAGTTAAAAAAGCACCGGCACGTACTAAACCGGCCAGTGCTGCTGCGAGCCAGTCCTCGACTAACAGCGAACCCTATATCTCAAATAGCAGTGGAAAGTTCGCCCTGGCAGCGAGCCTGCTGGCGTTGGTTTTATCGGTCTACGCAGTCTATGAAACCACGCTCAATACGAATACAACCAATGTGCAGGTAGCTGGAATTGATGACAGGCTGACTTCGCTTGCCTCCGGGCAGCAAGGCTTGCGGCTGGGTTTTGATAGCCAGAAAACGCTTAGTGAAGAAGATATTAATCGTATCGATACGAGCCTTAGCGGGATGGAATCGACAGTTGCGAAGCTGGAACTTGCTTCGCAAGCGTCCATTGACGATATCAAGGCAAACCTGGGTGAAAGCGTTGCACGTTGGAAGCTTGATGAAATCCATTCCCTGCTCACGCGCGTAAACCGGGTTTACCAGATTAGCGGTGAACAGGCGCAGGCGATTGCCGGCCTGGAACTTGCGCAATCCAGTCTTGCGACGATTGACAACCCCAGGCTTACAGAGGTGAATACTGCTCTGGCAGAAGATCTCCTGCGGCTAAAAGCTGATCGAAGTGTTGATATTCCGTCAATCAATGATCGCCTGGTGAGCATAACGTCCGTGATTCCGGATCTGGTATTGGCTGAAGATGCGCGTGCGCCTGAGGCCAAAGCCGCCGCTGAACAGGATGCTCAGGGGGTTGAAGATGCCCAGGATGACGGCATTCTGGCAGCGGGAAAAACCCTGTTTAGTGATATTGGCAGTCTGGTGAAGCACAAAAATCTGGATGCGCCAATGCAACCTTCTCTGGATGAACACGGGCGATTTGCAGTTTATGAGTCTCTGCGTTTACAGGTACACGCTGCGATGCTTGCTTTGCTGAGAAGGGACAACGCAAGTTACCAGTCTCAACTCGCGCTTGCGAATGAGACACTGAGCACCTATTTTGATCCGCAGCAGGTGACCACACGAACGATAGGTGATCAATTGCAGGTGTTGCAGTCATTTGATATCAGCCTGAATACACAGGCGATATCACGCGCACTTACCGCACTAAATCGCGTGATGGTAATGGAGAATTAGGATATGCTGGTGCCTAAGGTAATTCAACTCTCGGCATACCGCTCTCGCGTAGTTTTGCCTGGCAGGACAAAGAATAAGCCGGAGGGCCTGTTATGAAAATGTTAATCCTTGTTATTCTGTCGCTGGCGGCAGCCACGACCATCGGCCTGGTGTCGCTCGATAACCCGGGAATTATGCTGGTTTCATACGGTTCGCATAGCTGGGAAATGCCATTGGCACTGGGCTTGCTGATCATCGCAGTGGTCTTTGCAATATTGTATCTGCTGTTTAATTTTCTATTCGGGTTAATGCGTGCACCTAAAAAAGCCAGGGCGTGGAATCAGCAACGGCAGAATAAGAATGCGCAAAAAGATACTCTACGCGGTTACGCCCGATTGATCGAAGGTGATTGGGTTCAGGGTGAAAAAGATTTAACAAAGCGGCTCGGAAATTGTAAAACGCCGATGCTGAATTATCTGGGTGCGGCCTATGCAGCACAGCAGCAGCAGAACTATACTAAACGCGACGAATATCTGTCAGAAGCAGAGAACATTGACCCTGCAAACCGGATGGCAATTGATATTAGCCGCGCCAGAATGTTGACCCAGGCGGGCGATTTTGAACGTGCCCGGAAGCTGCTGGTGGATATGCAAAACCTGGCGCCAGCCAATAAAACGATTTTGCGCCTGATGGCCGATGTTTGTAAACGTACCGAAGATTGGGAGGGGCTGAATCAACTACTGCCTCGACTGGAAAAAACCAAAGCGCTGCCCAGGGAGCAAATCGTGGCCCTGGAGGTTGAAGCGCGCGCTGCCGGGCTGAATAAAACATCGCAGGATGTAAAGAGCCCGTCCACACTAAGGCAGTATGAAAATCTGCCTGGTAAACGCAAGAAAGATGCACAAATGGCCGCAGTGTTTGCGGCCAGGCTAATCGAAGAAGGTGATTTAAAGTCGGCGGAACACGTAGTGCGCAAAGCGATTAAAAAGCATTGGAGCAGCGAGCTGGCCGGTCTGTATGGAAAAACCAGGATAGACAACCTGCGCAGCCAGATTACGCTGGCAACCAGCTGGCTGGCAGACAATCAACAGGATGCCAATGTAAATCTTACTCTGGCAAGGTTGAATCTTGCTCATGAGCAACTGGACAAGGCGCGCGTATACTACAATATGGCAATCGAGCTGGGCGCAGGCGAAGAAGCCTATCTGGAGCTAGGTCAGTTTTACGAAGAGGAGGGCAATCACAAAAGCGCGCTGGCGTACTACAAACGTGGTATCGAGGCTTCACTCAGTGAAGGTAAAGGACGGGCAGTTGTGCAGGATGTTGTCGAAGCGAAATCGCTGGAGTCAATCGTTACGCCCGGCTCTTCAGATATCGCTCTGGTCACAGATGAGGCCGATCAGGAAGAAATTACGTCCTCGAAATTGAGCGCAGCGCCTGATATCGAAGATGCACAGGTAATAGAGCATAAAGCGTGATTCGAAGCTTAGCCTTAGACTGATTTAAGTAAGCTAAAAGCATATACCTCTTTTTAGAAGAGGGCCCACCTATTCGTTTGCCGCCGCATAGTCGAAGGCATCGGAATAGAAAAATTCATTGTCCAGACCGTTATTACTGAATGTATCCTGGAGAGCTTTGACCATCACCGGCGGTCCCGAGGCGTAAACGCTATAACCGGAGGCATCCGGGAGATCGTTGTTAATGGCTTCGTGCACAAAGCCCGTTCTGCCTGTCCAGTTGTCTCCTTCGGTACTCTCTGACAGTACCGGGATATAGCTAAAGCCTTTTATAGTTTCAGCCCAATGTTTAGCCTGTTCATCTAAATACAAATCCGCTTTTGTCCGTGCACCCCAGTAGAGCGTGATGGGTAGATTCAGTTCGTTTTCTATAGCATCTTCGATCAGGCCTTTGATCGGCGCATATCCGGTTCCACCTGCAACCAGAATAATGGGTTGCTTTTCATTTTTTCGCAGGAAGTAGGTGCCAAATGGTCCCTGAATGCGCAGAATATCTTTGACCGCTACTTTTTCTTTTACCCGGGAGGAATAAACTCCACCCGGGACGATACGGATGTGTAGCTCCAGCCCCTGTTTTTTTGCCTGAGCAGGCGTGTTAGCGATTGAGAAGCTACGCTCCTTGCCATCTTTAAGTAAAATATTAATATATTGTCCCGGCAGGAACTCAAACTTCTGGGTACTCGGCAGGCTGAGATACAGCTGTATTACGTCTTCGCAAAGTAGATTTTTCTTGCGTACACGAGTTGGCAGGGTTTTGATTTCGATTTCTTTGGCGCGGGCAATTTCCTTTACATCGATCTCAATGTCCTCCTGAGGTACGGCCTGGCACATCAGGCACAGGCCCCCGGCACGCTCATCATCAGATAACACGCCGGGGTCACGTGTTAAATGTTTCACTGTTCCGTGTACAAGCCTGGTTTTGCAGGCACCGCAGGCACCCGATTGACAGCCATAAGGGTACAGGTGTCCGTTACGTAACGCAGCCTGCAGAATCGTTTCGTCTTTTTTGGAGCGAAAAGAGGTATTGCTGGTAATATTGCGAATCAGGTGAGTCATAAATATTTGCTGTGGCGCTGTTTGGCGCTATTGTAGGTGAACAAATCACCAAATTCAGCCCCAAAAATCAAGCGGATTATGCCCGAACTTCCCGAAGTAGAAACTACCCTGAGAGGTATCGAAAAAGCGCTGACCGGCGAGCAGATTGTGCGCCTGCAAGTGCGGGAATCTCGCTTGCGCTGGCCGATTCCGGATGATCTGAGCGAACGTATTGCCGGCAGGTGCATTGTTTCGCTGAAGCGGCGTGCGAAATACATCCTGATTAATCTTGAGCACGGTAGTTTAATCTGGCACCTGGGTATGTCGGGGTCGATGCGTATCGTAGACGGAGCTACGAAGTTGCGCAAACATGATCACGTTGATTTGCAACTTAACAACGGAATGCTGCTGAGATACAACGACCCACGCCGATTTGGGTGTTTGTTGTGGGCAGAAGATGCACTGGTTCATCCTCTGCTGGCTACCCTCGGGCCGGAACCACTGAGCGAAGCTTTTGATGGTCGCTACCTGCATAAGAAATCCCGTGGCCGGCGCGTTGCGGTTAAGCCTTTTATCATGGATCAGAAAGTAGTTGTGGGTGTGGGCAATATTTATGCGAGTGAAGCCCTGTTCCTGGCTGGAATTCGACCAGCCCGGCAGGCTTCTCGCATTTCCCGTGCCCGATATGAAGTGCTGGCAGAACAAATTAAACTGGTTTTGCAAGGGGCTATTGCCCGGGGCGGAACCACACTACGCGACTTTTCTCAGGCAGATGGTCGCCCCGGATATTTCGAGCAGCAGTTAACTGTTTATGGGCGGCATAATCAGCCCTGTAGGCAGTGCGGTCACGCGATAAGAAACAAGGTTATTGGTCAACGTGCCAGTTACTATTGCCCGGTTTGTCAACCTTAGCGACCGATTCGCTTTGCTTGCCTTTGGTGATGTTAATATTCCACTATCAGAGAAACTCACCAAGTGCAAGGTACAGCGACAATAACACAAATAAGCCGCTGGTCACCCCGGCAAGTACGCGGGGCGATAATCTCAAAATCACCGGCTGAAGTCGCCCTGCGGCGAGGGCAATAGCAGAAAAAATAATGGCGGCCTGGATAACGAACAAAGTACCAAGAATAAAGATTTGCACAGCTTTGTATTCGCTGTTCTGGTTTACGAATTGCGGGAAAAATGCGAGGAAAAACAGTGCGACCTTGGGATTAAAAATATTCATCAATACCCCGCGCCGGAACAGCTTAAGGCCCGACTGAGTGCTATTGTCTGACTGCGTGTTTTGCAACGAAATGTGTAAGGGGTGGAGCCAGCTTTGCCAGGCCAGATAGAGTAAGTAAACTACCCCAAGCACTTTGATCACTGTAAATGCAATAGGCGAAGCCAGAACCAGCGCGCTTAATCCGAGGGCGACTGCAGCGGTGTGCACAAAATTCCCGGCAGCCATTCCAAGGGCCGTAGGAATGCCTGTTTTGGCGCCGTTTACCACGCTCAGGCTGAGCACAAATAGATTGTCCGGACCCGGTAACAGGGTGAGGCCGATGGATGCAATTAAAAAAGGGACTAAAATGCTAATTTCGGGTAACATGACATCACCTGTTGATATAATCAGCCCGAATTCTACGGGATTACAAATTATACAATATGATCTTTCGCCTTAGTCTGCTGATATTGGTGCTGTTCTCATCGCCTGTTGTAGCAAAAGGGTGCCATATAACGCCCGGTTGGGAAGCAATGGCCGGTAGTACGATTGTGTTGAAACACGCTGGAGAAAAGACCACTATACCGGTTCGCATAGCGGATAATGCGAGTAAGCGTGCTGCAGGTTATCAGTGGATTTGTGAAAAAGACACGGATAATACGGCTGTTTTATTTGTGTTTCCTCGAATGATACCCAGCACCTTTCACATGAGAAATGTATACGTGCCTCTGGATATCCATTTTTTTGATGATGCAGGAAATCAGGTGGATGCCATGGTCATGCGCCCCGAACCACCTGGCCAGGGCATAGAGCCACACTATTACAACCCTGCCGGACCGTTCCGTTATGCACTTGAAATTGCGCGCCCACAGACCCATGATCTAGACTCCACGCCGGCACCCATGCGCCTGCTGGTCGATTCTTTATAGTATTATTTTGAAGCCATGCCCAATTCTAATCACCTTAAATTAAGTCTTTACCACCGCAATTTCTGCCTGTTCTGCTCGCGCGTCATCAATGCCATCAAAGGCCTTGATATCGAAATCGACGGCAAAAATATCTGGAAGGATAGTGATGCGTTGCGTGAACTTGAGCAGGCTACCGGGCGTTCTACCGTGCCGGTTTTGCGTATTGAGTCGGCTGATGGGGAAGTGACGTGGATGCCGGAGTCGCGTGATATAGTACGGTATTTGGGTTCTTTGCGAGGCTAAGGTTTATAGTAGGTGTTATCTGTGTGTGGACTATTCGTGTTGGTTCTGTCATTTTA
>JAAELZ010000759.1 GCA_024226105.1 Pseudomonadota bacterium
ACGAAACAAACACACCTCAATGCAAGGCAGACAGCGTTAAAAAAGCTTTATTTTAACGGCATCTATCAACTGAACCCAAATGGGGCCGAGCGCATAGTTATGCAAGGGGTAAAGTTCAACCTCGCCAATGGCTTTGCCTTTAAAGCTAATATGCGCCTGACCAACTGCTTCATTCACCACCAGCGGTGCAACCAGCTTATCGGGCAAATCGTAGGAGACCTGCATAGCGGAACTTTGTCCTTTTGGTATTACCACTGATATGGGCAGGCTGGACCCCACCTCAGCCTCGGTTTGCTCACCTTTAAACAAAGCCAGTGATTGAACCGGCGCGCCCGGCCCGAAAACCGTGGCCGTCTCATACTGGGAAAAACCAAATTCGATCAGGGCACTCACGCCCTGTACCCGGTTCCTGGTGCTTTCCGCACCCATCACTGTTGCAACAAACCGGGTATCATTACGCACTGCCGAGCCGGCCAGGCAATACCCGGCCGCCTTGGTATGGCCGGTTTTCAAACCGTCATAACTATCGTCGCGCCATAGCAGGCTGTTACGGTTGGGCTGAGTGATATCGTTATACGTGTATTCCCGAATCGCAAACAGGGCATACATATCTGGAAACGACCGTATGATCGCCCGGGACAACAGCGCCGTATCATAAGCCGTTGTATAGTGCCCTTCCGCCGGCAAGCCACTGGAGTTGATATAGTGCGTATTACGCATACCCAGCTTAACCGCCGCTTCATTCATTAAATGGGCAAACCCGCTCTCACTTCCACCAATTTGCTCAGCCAGCGCGATGGCGGCATCATTGCCAGACTGAATAATCAAACCTTTGATCAGCTCAGCGATCGTCGCCGAGGTATCCACGTTCAGGAACATTCTGGAACCGGGCGCCTTCCAGGCCTTCTTACTGATATACACCTTATCGGACGCCTTGATTTTTCCGCTATCCAGGGCTTCAAAGGTCAAATAGGATGTCATCAGTTTGGTTAAACTCGCGGGGTCAACCTGATCGTGTTCGTTTTTCGCGGCCAGCACCCAACCGGTGTTGCTTTCCAGCAACACCCAGGATTTGGCCTCCGGTTCCGGCGGGCTGCTGTTAGCACTTAAAAAGGCTGGAATAGCGGTTTGTGCCTGAGCGAGGTTCGCAACCACACCAGATAGCACGACCATAAATAGCCGTACAGCGAAGGTAAAAGATGAAATTTTCATGCCTGCATTATTATGAATTTAGATCGAATATAAGCTGAATAAGGTAAGTTTATTCAAAGACCACACGCGCTTCGATATTCAGCATCTGGTCTAATTCCTGTTTACGACGCAATGCCTGATCGGCATCCGGATAGGGCCCGGATTTTACCTGGTATAAACCCGCTTCCTGCACAATGAAGGCCGGTACGCCAATTTTTGATATACGCTGCAATAATTGCCTGGCTTTGTTCTGATCAGCAAATTCCCCCATCTGTAAATAGCTCGCATTCTCGTGAGCGGCGGGTTTTGGTGCAAAAGTCACTGGTTTTGTGAGCACCTCCGTCTTAATAACGGGCCCACCCTTCCAGGCGCAACCCGGCAGGGCTAGCCCCCACAACAAAAGCAAGAATATTGCATAACACCGCATACCTACTGTTTTGCAATCTCCTGCGACAGTTCCACAATCGCCATGGCATATTTATTGCTGGGGTTGTAGCGTGTCAAAGCGTAAAAATTTCCATAACCCACAAAATAGAGCGAGCCATTGCCGCCCTCCAGCCGGTTCAGGCTAACCCTGGTATCATCGGATTCATTCAGGGAGATGCCGTTCTGGCGCATGGTCAGCACGCTGTGTTTGGGCTTGGCCCGTTTGCCGACAAGTTTTTTTGCCTGCTGATTGATCGGTTGATCCAGCCATTTTGAAATCGGAGCACCACGTTTCCAGCCATGCACCACCAGGTAGTTGGCCACACTGCCTGCGGCATCTTCCACTTCGCGCACCAGGTCGCGCTTGCCATTGCCATTAAAATCTACCGCGTAGGCAACATAAGATGTCGGCATAAACTGAGGAATCCCGACCGCACCGGCGTAGGAGCCTTCCATATCCGATGCCACCAGGTTTTCAGTCTTGAGTAAACCGAGGAAGGTTTCCAGTTCATTGCCAAAAAATTTCTCCCGTCGGGGATACGCTGCAGTCAGGGTAGCCAGCGATCTGAGCACATTTCGAGAACCCATACGCGTGCCATAAAAAGTTTCCACGCCAATCAGGGCCGTCACAACTTCGGGCGGAACACCGTATTTGTCGTACACAGCTTCCAACAGCTCTCGGTTGGATTGCATAAATTCCTTACCTGCAGAAATACGATCCCGCTTCAGAAAAATATTTCTGTATTCATGCCAGGGCTTGGCTTCAGCCTGTCGCTTGAACAATTCAAGCACGCCGTTATCAATCTCGATGGGGCCTAACAGCGCCTTAAGTTCGTTCCGGGTATAAATTCCTTCGCTGATAAGCCGGTCTGTAATTGTACGCATGGCAGGTGAAGCATCCAGCTCGATGGCAGGACTTTGTGCGGCGTAGCCCGCAATTAGCAAAACAGCTGGGATAAGGATATTTTTCATAAAGATATTTAGTAGTGTTTTTAGCCCGGGTATTTCATGATTTGTCCGGGTCAGGTTCTTGAAAGCTTTCGCCCCTCATTTTGCACACTCATCAGGATCCCGAATCCAACCATCAGGGTCACCATCGAGGTGCCGCCATAACTCACCAGCGGTAGCGGCACGCCCACCACGGGTAATATACCAGAGACCATCCCGATGTTAACGAATACGTAGAACATGAAGGTCAGTATCACGCTGCCTGCGAGCAGACGGTCATAGGTTTCCTGTGCGTAAAAAGCGATCATGATGCCGCGGAATACCAGAAACAGATAAATACTCAACAACACCAGGAAACCCAGCAGACCAAATTCCTCGCCAAATACCGAAAAAATAAAATCGGTACTGCGCTCAGGAATAAACTCCAGCTGTGCCTGGGTACCGTGCAACCAGCCTTTTCCGGTTTTTCCGCCAGAGCCAATCGCAATCATCGACTGGATAGTATGGTAGCCTGCCCCCAATGGATCCTGCCAGGGATCAAACAAGGTCAGCACTCGCGTTCTCTGGTAATCATGGAATACAAATTGCCAGACCATGGGGGCCGAGACCGACAAAAATACCAGTATTGCGACGATAAATTTCCATGAAATGCCCGCCAGGAAAATCACCACCAGCCCCGCGAAAGAAACCAGTAACGCAGTGCCCAGATCCGGTTGCAAACCGATCAACGCAGCGGGTGCGGCAATAACGATGAAACACAGGCCGATATACCAGAAAGGCAGTGGCAAAAATCGCCGGGTTGCCGTCCAGGCAACCATCATCGGCACCGCCAGTTTCATGATTTCTGAGGGCTGGAAGCGCACCACGCCCAAATCAATCCAGCGCTGTGCGCCTTTACCAATGAAGCCGACGGCCAACACAACCACCAGCAAAATCAGCCCCACACTGTAGATAATTGGCGAATATCGCGCCAGAGTTGCCGGCGAGATTTGTGCGACACCCAGCATCAAAACCAGGCTCAAACCGATGCGCACCAACTGACGGATAATCTGATCACTGTTCGCCCCGCCGGCGCTGTACAAAATCAATAAACTGGCGGCGCATAATACCACCAGGCCGAGAAACAGCGGCATATCGAAACGAAATTGAAGTCGTCTAAAAGGCAGCATCGCTAATCAGGAACTGTTTACCGGCACTTCCGGTTCCGGCTCACGCGTATACAGCCCCAGCCGATCTACAAGATAGTAATCGATAATCTCCTTTGCGATCGGTGCGGCTACTTTGCTACCACCACCGCCATGTTCAACGATCACAGCTAAGGCAATTTTGGGATCATCCACCGGTGCAAAGGCGACAAACAAAGCGTGGTCACGATATTTTTTCGGGGTGTTCTCTTTGTCATATTTCTGCCCTTGTGGAATACTTTTTACCTGTGCAGTGCCCGTTTTTCCTGCAATCTGATACTCAAGGCCTTTCCCGATACGGCGTGCAGTTCCGCGTGGGCCATGCACCACATCGCGCATCGCCCTGATCACTTCATCATAGGCCGCATCAGAGATATCCGTGAGTTTTTCTGGTTTTTCGTATTCCGCCTGTACCAGATCACCATTAACTGAATCCTGAACCGCAGTCAGAAAATGCGGCACCACCGGCTGGCCACGATTGGCCAACAGCGCTGCCGCTGCGGCGAGCTGAATTGGCGTTGCCAGCATATAACCCTGGCCAATGCCGGTTATCACCGTTTCACCGGGATACCAGGGCTGGTTACGCACGCGTTTTTTCCATTCCCGCGAAGGCATTAACGCCGATGGTTCATTGGGAATATCAATATTGGTTTTCTGTCCGAAACCAAACGCCGTCATGCCTTCATACAGGCGGTCAATTCCCAGACGCTTGGCGCTGCGATAGAAATAGACATCACACGACTGGGTAATCGCATCGTGCAAATCAATCTTGCCATGCCCGTTTTTCTTCCAGCAACGATAACGATGTCGTGAGTTGGGCAATCGATAGTAACCCGGTGCAAAGACTGTCTCAGAAGCAGGAATTCCGTTTTTCATACCAATCAGGCCCATAAAGCCTTTGATTGTCGAGCCGGGCGCATAACGACCATTGAGCGCCCTGTTAAGCAGTGGGCTGCGGTCTGACTCCCTGAGGGCGGCGTAATTGGCGCGACTGATTCCGTTTACGAAGGGATTCGTGTCGTATCCCGGCGCGCTGACAAACGCCAGCACTTCACCGGTTTCAGGATCAAGCGCAACCGCCGCCCCTTCGACTCCTTCGAACATCGATGCCGCCTTGCGTTGCAATTCCGTATCCAGGCTTAAATAGAGCGTTTTCCCGGTTTTGGGCAAAATCCGCGACAATGCCCTGACCTTGCGCCCATGCGCATTGGTCTCAATATCCTCGGAACCCGCTTCACCCAGCAAAATTGATTCGTAGTTCGCCTCAATCCCGAGTTTTCCGATGTAGTGAGTTCCGGCATAAACCTGCTTATCGATGCGTTTAACGTCTCGGTCGTTAATCCGGCCAACATAGCCCAGTACGTGCCCCATTAATTCACCTTCAGGATAGCGGCGCTGCAATGCGGCGACCAGGTAGCTGCCGGGCAGCTCATGCTGATGCACAGAATATTTTGCGGCTTCGGATTCGCTCAGGTTGGCTCTTAATACCTGGCGTTCAAAACTCGGCCTATGGTTAACGAGTTTCAGAAATTGCTCGACATCTTCTTCACTGAGTTCAATCAGTTCGCCGATTGAAGCCACCAGCGCCTCCATATCATTAACTTTTCTCGGCAATATTTCCAGGTTATAGGCGCGTTCATTAGTGGCCAGGGGCTGGCCGTTTCGATCAAAAATAAGACCGCGAACCGGGGCGATAGGCTGAGTATCCACACGGTTATTATCCGCAAGCTCCTGAAACTTATGATACTGGTTGATTTGCAAGTAGGCCAGACGCGCAATCAGGATCAGCGTCAAAAATAATACCAGGAATGAAATCATCACCAGGCGTGACTGCACAATAGCCGCCTCGCGAAGGTGGTCACGAATTGCGGGTTTTCCCCCGAGTGTAGCCATTAGTACTCTATCAACGAAATAAGCATGAGTTGATCAGTGCTCTCCCGGGGAAGCACTGATTAGCTCTGGGCGAAGTAGATTGCGGCTCAAACCCATTGCTATTAAAGAAAAGGGCCATCAAGGCGTCCAGAATCATATTTATCGGGCGCGTAATAGCGCGGCTATTGCGAAGATATACAACGCCGCGGGCGGGATTTTGAGTTGTAATATACGAGTTCATGAGTTGATCAGTGCTCTCCCGGGGAAGCACTGATTAGCTCTGGGCGAAGTAGATTGCGGCTCAAAATGTTGCCATCAAGGCGTATATCGCGCGTAATAGCGCGGCTATTGCGAAGATATACAACGCCGGGGTCGGGATTTTGAGTTGTAATATACGAGTTCATGAGTTGATCAGTGCTCTCCCGGGGAAGCAC
>JAAELZ010000760.1 GCA_024226105.1 Pseudomonadota bacterium
GATGTCGGCCGGGCTGCTTTTCCCTTCAAGTTGAACCCGGCTGAGGATGCCGGTAGAGCTGTCGGTGGCGATAAATTTAACTTCGCAATCACATTGTGCCTCAAAAGCCGCTTTGATTTTTGGCCCCGGGCCCCAGTCAGAGGAGAACGAGTCGTAGGTGTAGACGGTCAGAACGGGTTTGTCTGCAGATTGTGCGAACGGGGAAATAACAAGGGCTAAAAGCCCGAATAAAAAAGATAATAATTTCATCAATAGCAACGTTTGGTAATGGGTCATTAATGGGATTGACCTGGTTGCTTTTATAAAAGGAAGCAGCGTCTCAATCCCTCCGCCGGAATAACCCGGATCAGGTTCTACGGATAACATCTCAGCCCCGGTAATTACGGGCGCTCCGTTGAGTTTTACAGGGATGGCGGGGTTAAAAAGTACTGATATATGCCTGCGTCACCATCTGTAGGGTTCAAGTATATACGGGCCTTTATGAATGTGAAAGCCTGAAAATTAGAAAACCAACCACCTTCCGAGGCAGTTTAAATTATCTGCTGTACAACATTATTGTGTACGCCACCTGCTCTTTTTAAAGATATATGGATCAAGCCAGATAGTTGAGTAACAGCCCACAAAAGATAAAAGCACCGAGCCAGTTATTGCTTAAAAAAGCCCCAAATTCAAGCTTGTGATTATGGTCTTTTATCAGCCACTGCTGGTAGAGCAGGTTGATCGAGGCAAGCAACAGCCCGCCGTAATAGTAGTGATTGAACCCCTGTTGAAAGCCGATTCCAGCCAGTACCAACAGGCTTGCCAGAGCAAATAAAAAAACGATGATTCTGTCGTGTTGCCCAAACAAAATGGCGGTTGATTTGATACCTATTTTCAAATCATCCTCACGGTCGACCATGGCATAAATCGTGTCGTAGGCGACCACCCATAGCAGGTTGGCCAGCAGCAACCACCAGGCAACCGCTGGAATGCTTCCGTGGTGTGCTGCAAATGCCATGGGTATGCCCATCGAAAAGGCGAAACCTAGAATGAACTGGGGCAGATAGGTATAGCGTTTGGAGAAGGGATAAAAACAGGCAATGCCCAGAGCGACCAGGGCCACGTACAGGCTTTCCCGGTTGAGTTGCAAAACCAGGAATAAAGCGATTAACAGTAACAGAACGAAAACACTCACCGCGTTGGTGATGCTCAACTCGCCGGTTGCCAGAGGCCTTAATTTGGTACGCTCGACGCTGCCGTCAAAGTTTCTATCGGCGAAATCATTGATCACACAACCTGCTGCGCGCATCACGTATACACCAAGAGACAAAATTAATACAATTCTGGCCTGTGGCTGACCATTGCCCGCGATCCAGGTTGCCCATAGCGTTGGCCAAAGCAGTAAAAATGTGCCGATTGGGCGGTCAAGGCGCATTAACCGTATATAGGCGGACAGTTTCGTTAGAGGCATATTAAAAAGTAGTTTTACATCAAGCTCAGGGAGAGTAAAGTCGCTATCGTATGACGATTGATCTCTCAAACTCGGTGGACCTTACACCTCCGTATTCTACCAGCCCTTTGCTCGATGAACTTGACTGTGTTGCTCATGGCTTTTTTGGGGCACAAGGTGGAGTCTCGTCGGGGTTGTATTCCAGCCTCAACTGCGGACATTCGTCATTGGATGATTCTGCCAGCGTGCGTGAAAATCGGCAACGGGTTGCTGCGTGTTTTGGCCTGGAGGAGGCCAATTTATATAGCCTGAAACAGGCACATACCAATCAGGTCGTGCAAATTGATTTGGCAAGTGAAGCCCAGTTTGATACTACCGCAGATGGCATGGTGTGTAATGTACCGGGGCCGGGTCTGGGCGCTCTGGGCGCGGATTGCGCACCGGTGCTTTTTGTTGATCCGGTAAATAAGGTCATTGGTGCGGCGCATTCGGGCTGGAAGGGGGCGTTGAGCGGAATCAATGAGGCTGTGGTTGCTTCTATGCAACAACTTGGCGCGCGGGTTGAAAATATTCACGCCGCAATTGGCCCTGCCATGCAGCAGCAATACTACGAGGTGAAGCCTGATTTTTACGCACACTTTAAAAATACCTCGCCAATTGATTCCTCGATTTATTTCAGTGAACGGGAAAACAGGCTTTATTTTGATACGCCGGCTTATATTCGGGCACGATTGTTGGAGGCCGGCATTCAAAACATAGACCAGAGTCAGCAGGACACCTATGTTCAACACGAACAGTATTTCAGCTATCGGCGTAGCTGTGCTGCAGGAGAAAATGATTATGGCCGGCAAGTCGCGGTGATCACGCTTTTATGATGCCTGCACTACATCCACGGCATCATGGGCTGATATTTGCATCACTGGCCATATTTTTCTGGTCAACGGTGGCGGCCGCATTTAAGCTTAGCCTGGGGCATATAAGCTTCCTGCCGCTGGTATTTTATTCAGCGTTGGCGTCGATGGGTGTACTGGGCATTTTATGCCTGCTGGGCGGGAAGTTTTCGCAACTTAAAGCCTGGCATAAAAGCGATTACATTCGTTCCATCGGGCTGGGGCTGCTCAACCCGGCGCTCTACTATTTAATATTGTTTCGCGCCTACGAGTTACTGCCGGCACAGGAAGCGCAGGTGCTTAATTTCACCTGGCCGATCGTATTGACGTTGCTGGGCGCATTTTTTCTGGGGCAGCGCCTGAGCCTGTTTTCCGCGCTGGCTATTTCGGTAAGCTTTTTTGGTGTGGCGATAATCGCCACACGCGGGGATTTGATGAGCATGCAGTTTTCCAGCTTACAAGGGGTGTCCCTTGCTCTGGGCAGTACCCTGATCTGGGCTTCATACTGGGTGATCAACCAGACGGAACGCCGCGACCCTTTGTTGAGACTATTTGTAAATTTTGTTGCCGGTGTGGCCTGGATGGCGATACTTTTAACAGCCACAGCTCAGTGGCAGTTGCCCGTTGTTGAAGCCATTTTTGGGGCGATATATATCGGGATGTTTGAAATGTCGCTGGCTTTTTTCTGCTGGTTTCAGGCACTTAGACTAAGTGCGAATATAAGCCTGTTGAACAATCTGATATTTTTAACACCCTTTGGTTCCTTGCTGGTTATCTTCCTGGTGCTTAAAGAACCGGTCTATCCATCGACGCTTATTGGCCTGTTTCTAATCATCGCCTCAATACTTTTGCAAAAATTAGTGGCAAAAAAAGTGATTGTCGATAGAATGTGATGTAAGCGGTAAATCGCGGGCTCGTGTTAGCCTGGCGTAAGCAACAAAGGTATAAAGCGCAACAACCTATGAACAAGCCCATAATCGTGACCAGCTTTACATTGGTGCTTACCATGACGGTGGTACTGGCTGTCGGTAAGACAGACGGCGCGGCTGAGCTCAATTTGTCTGATTCTGTCCCCGGTCCCGTGTTGGACACCGAAAATAATGTTGATGAGCAGATATTGATACGCAATATCAGTGTGCCGGTGCAAAATGGCAGTAGCGCTGTTATTCAGCCTGAAATCAACGAGGGAGATATGATTTTAGGTCAGGAAGTGCCTGAGGGGCATCAAGCCGACGACCGCCCGTTGTCTCCTTTAATGGAATCGCTCGCTCGCGTCCAGGAGGCACTAAAAACGCTGGAACAGGTTGCCGTGAGCACCGAGAAAATCGTTGCAGTGCTGGAAGAGAAAAAAGCGGCACAATAGCCCGGATTTTCAGTTAACCGGGTGATTGCTCAGGCATAAAAAAACCCGGTGCCTCAACACCGGGTTGCTAAGCTTCGCTTTAATATTTTGGCTAGCTGCTTTTGGTTTTGCAGGTGTTCATGCCCAAAATAGCATACGGCGGGCACCAGCCCAACAAACCCGTTGCCAGAGGTATGATACCGATCCAGCCCCAGGGCGAGATTGCAGATGTACCACTTAACTCCCATGCAATGAGCGCAACACCAATAACAACGCGAACAATGCGATCAATACCGCCTACATTTTTACCCATTTGAAACTCCTGAAAAGTGAATGTGGCGCGATAGTATCGTGTGCAAACAATCGTGTCTGTGATTTAGTCACAAAGATAGATAATCTTTGCTGTCCGGGTTTGAATACATTGATTTTTTAAATTGAAAGAACCGGCTGGGCATGGCAGTCTTATAGTCAAACGGCGTACAGGAAGGATATGGTTACTGAGCTTAAGCGTTGTCTGAAGTTACACGAAATCGTTATTTATGGCGTAGGCCTGATCCTGGGTGCCGGTATCTATGTGCTGATTGGCTCCGCAGCGGGGATGGCAGGCAATATGCTGTGGTTATCTTTCCTTCTGGCCGCAGGGGTGGCGAGTTTTACCGCGGTAAGTTATGCCGAGCTGTCCGCCTTGTTTCCCGAGGCGGCGGCAGAATATGTTTACGCCCGCTCGGCGTTTAGGTGGCGGGGGCTGGCCTGGATAATTGGTTTCGTTGCGATCATCATCGGGTTTACCACGGCTAGCGCTGTAGCCGTTGGTTTTGCCCGCTATCTGGCCCTGTTTGTACCGCTGGATAAAACGTTGTTAGCGGCGGGTTTAATAGGTGCGATGACCCTGGTGAATTTCTGGGGGATTAAGGAATCTGCCCGTTTCAACGCCCTGGCGACCAGTATTGAAGTCGGTGGCTTGCTACTGCTTATCGTGGTCGGGGGTTATTTTATAATCAGGGGTCATATTCCGCTGGCGAATCTGACGGCATTGCCCCCGCTTACCTCGCCCGAGGCTTTCGCCTGGTTACCCGTTGTTTCTGCTGGGGCACTAATCTTTTTTGCCTATATGGGTTTTGAAGATATCGCCAATATCGCGGAAGAAGCACAAAACCCGTCGCAGACGTTGCCAAAGGCCTTTTTGTACTCACTGCTTATTTCTACCGTGATCTATGTGCTGGTGGCGATCGTGGTGGTGAGCGTGGTGCCATTTTCTGAACTGGCCGCATCCGATCAACCACTATCGCTGGTTATGGGGGTACTTGTCGGGGGCACAGCACCCGAGTGGATTGCGGTGGTTGCCTTATTTGCGACCGCAAACACCGTTTTGATTACACTCATCGTGTGCGCACGCATGATGTACGGCATGGCCAAATCCAGTTCACTTCCGGTTTCGCTGGCGAAGGTTCACAGCTTGCGCAAGACGCCCTATGTAAGCGTGATCCTGGCGGGTTTGATATCCATCGGGTTTTTGTTATTCAAGGAGATTGAAATTCTCGCATCGATTTCCGATGTCGGAATATTTCTTTTGTTTCTGGTGGTGAATCTAAGCAACATCGTATTGCGTTATCGTCGTGCCGACCTGAACCGCCCCTGGCGAGGGCCGTTGAATGTCGGGCGCATGCCTTTGCTTTCCCTACTGGGGGCGGTTTCCTGTGTCCTGATGCTGTTGAGCATCAATCACCCGGTGCATATCGGTGAGGTTCAGTTTTCGAGCCTGCTGCTGGGGCTGGTAATTTTTAGTGCGGCGGTTCCCCTGTACTATTTGTTAGATCGAAGCCGCTAAACCTGTAGAAATTCCCGGGAGATTGATCCATCGAATTAAGCGTAATTCAGTTCTAAAAACCCTGCTGGCAGGATGGGTGAGTCGGTGCCCGTGATGCTCGTATAAGGTTCCTCGTTGCCCAGCACATCCTGCTGTTTTAATTGTTTTTTCAGCACAGCCAATGTTGCTTCGGAAGGGTCGTTACCCTTCTGTGCGCGGGTTATGATTCTTGATTCCAGGACTTCCCGTCTGGCCTCACAATGCGCGATTAAAAATGGGCAATTGGCATCCTTCGCCAGTTGTTGAAAATAATTTCGTTGCTTGCGCTGCAAAAAGGCGGCATCGACAATTACCGGATAACCCGCGTCCAGCGCGACGGACGCCAGATCATATAAGCGGTGATAGGTTTTTTCACTGGCGGATGCGGTATAGATACCTGAACTGGTTTGGGAAGAACTGTTTGCCATTGGCTCAAGTCCGTACAGTCGTTTTCGTTCCACATCAGAGCGAAGGTGTATGCAGCCATGTTGTTCGGCCAATTTAGCCGCGACGGTCGATTTTCCGGAGGCAGAGAGGCCGTGCATGATGATCAACGCCGGGCGATCTGTTGTTAACCAGTGTTTCGCAAGATCGGCGTATGCGATATATTGCGTGTTAAGTTTTGCTTTTATTTCCTCGGGTGTTTCGGTTTCATTGCTTTGCAACAGCGCCACTTTCGCGCGCACCAATGCCCGATATACGATGTAATAACGCAGTATTTTCAGGCCAGCGTAATCACCAGTGATACTGAGGTAGTGATTGATAAAACGCCATGCGAGTTCTGGATAGTGGCGATCTTCAAGGTCCATCATCACAAAGGCAGCTTCGCTCATGACGTCAATCCAGCGCAATCCCGGATTGAATTCAATGCAGTCAAATGGAATAAGTTGCTGCTCTATCCAGACCATATTGCCCAGGTGCAAATCACCATGGCACTCGCGTATGAAACCATTGTCGTTACGAGCCTTTAGAATAGAATGAAC
>JAAELZ010000761.1 GCA_024226105.1 Pseudomonadota bacterium
AAGGCCTGCTGAAGCCTGTTGAGGCTGGGGCGGCGGTATTGCCAATTTGCTTTCGGTGAGTAGCATGGACGCGATTGAACTATGTTAATATCCGCGCCGACAGGGTTGGCGTGCTCGCGTAATATCTCCATGCATTTTGACTCCTGGATCATTTTTACCCGGATTCTCTAAACCATGTCTGACCAAGCCCTGATTACCTGGATAGCCAGCTTTCCCCGTAGTGGAAATACCTGGTTACGCGCCCTCATTACCGCCTATGCGAACGGTGGCGAATTAGATATCAATAATATCATGCAGACCGGTGACAAGGAGCCGATGTACTATGCGGGTATTGTCAACGCCCCCATTAATACCTGGTCTTTGAGCGATCAGGCAATGCTAAAACCCGCTGCGATGAAACGCATGCTGGAGCATGCGGGTACTAACCTTTTGCTCAAGACCCACGATTGCAATAGTGATTTCGCCGGAGTTGAGCAAATTCCACCGCATCTAAGCCGTACCGCCATCTACATTGTACGGGATCCGAGGGATGTCGCACTGTCGTTTTTGAACCACTATGACATGCCATCAATGGATGAAACCCTGGATCACATGTTAAACGATGAGACGCTAACCCGTTTTCCGGATAAAGGTTTGTTTGTTCCGCAGCGTTCGTGGCAAATGCATACGGCTTCCTGGTTAGATAAAAAGCCGTATCCAGTGCATGTCCTTCGTTACGAAGACTTGCTGGCGCAACCGTTCAAGGAGTTTAGTAAAATTGTACGTATTTTGAAGCTGGATTTTGACGCGAAACTTGTTAAAAAAAGTATTGCGGCCTGCGAGTTCAGCCGGCTACAGAAAGCTGAGCAGAAAAAGGGTTTTAAAGAAGGGGTCGGGCAAACATTTTTTCACAAAGGCCAGGCAAATCGCTGGGAAACCGAGTTAAGCCAGGCCCATCAGGATCGAATTGTTAAGGCCTGTTCAGCTCAAATGAAAGCCTTTAACTACTTGTAAGAACGCCGTAAAAACCTTGATGTAGGGTGTGATAAGCGAAGTGCATCCACCAATAAACGCGTAAGAGGGCATTTCGTTTTCGCCCTCCGGGATGGCTCGTTTATGCTTATCGCGACAAACAATTTGATCGCTGTGCGAGCAGCAATACGCTACACTACCGTGTGCTAACTAATAGATAAAAACATGACTAATATCGCGCAATTTAACATGGTCGAACAACAAATCCGGCCATGGAATGTTCAATCACCGGCTTTATTAAAAGCTATCGCCGGGCTCGACCGATCCCTGTTTGTACCGCAGGAGCAGCAGGCTCTTTGCTATTTTGATGTACCGATCGAACTGGATGGCACTACCCCAATGCTGGAACCCAAGGTGGCGGCTCGCCTGATTCAGGCGTTGGCTATTCAGCCCGATGATCATGTGTTGATTATAGGGGCGGGCTCCGGTTATAGCGCGGCATTGTGCTCGCAGCTGGCCAGCACCGTAGTGTGCCATGATACCAGCCAGTCAGCGCTGGATCGCGGCGCAAAGAATTGCGCCGCTGCTGGTATACAAAATGTTGGTTTTCAGAAGGTTGAAACATTGCACGGCCTGGATGACGGGGTTGAATACGATGCCATATTGATTCGCCGGGCTATGCCTGATACGCCTGATGCCTGCTTGAACAAGTTGGCCGGAAAAGGCCGTTGCACCGCGTTGGTTGGAACCGACTATGTGACTGAATTAATGTGTTACACCCGCGATGGAAGTGATATTCGCAATGAATCGATCATCGATATTCTGGTGCCTGCAAACGATGCCTCAGCTGGTTCTGCTCAGGTTAAGGCGGATTTTGTATTCTAGGTCTTTTTTGGCTACGATTTTAAAGTACGCAGCCCACTACTACAGGTAATTCATGATTAATTTTACAAAGCTACGCGTCTTGCTATCGGTTCTCGCTTTATTCTGTTTAACCAGTGCTCCTGTCAGAGCGCTGGATTTGTTGCAGGCATATGAGCAGGCACGCGATTACGATGCGGATT
>JAAELZ010000762.1 GCA_024226105.1 Pseudomonadota bacterium
AACAGGGAAAAAATAACAAAAATATTGGCTGATGATAGAAAAAACCAGTCAAACGTGTTTGTAATCGCCGGCCTGAGCCAGGCAAAAAATTCTGCGGCCTGAGCCTGAAACATCAGGGTTATGATAACAAAGGCGACGATCGACAACCCTGAAACCAGAAAGACCGGGTTATGAATATCCAGCCCGAAGGGGGTAATGTTGTCCTGCCCGACTTTGTAGTCGGTTTTTGCTAAATCACTCATGTTTAATACTTCCTCTACTATTGCTGTTTATTTTAGTACTCCGACTATAAGCTCTGGTATGTAACAGGCTCTGTCCTGATTGCGACCTTTACATAATCGCCCTATTGTATGGAATTTGCTGAACTTCTACCAATCTTTACAGACAATATGGCAAAAACAATTACCTGCTGTTCTCCTCCCCGGCACCAGGCGCATGAACAACATTAGATTCGAATAGTGCTTGATGATCAGGAAACCATATCCCGGAGGCGGGCTGGTCGAACATGTGGTGTAAAAATTCGGGCTTCACGCCGCGGGATTTGTACAGAGCCATATCGCGTTTTTGCTCTAAATGGGGGTCGTAAAATATCACCCTGTATCCCCGTGAGTTCGGCTCCAGGGCGTACTGATGAAAACCCAGCTTGCCATTTTCACCCAAATAACGGCGCTTACCACCGATATAAGCCGTAACACAGGCGGAGCTGCACTCTCCAAAGACATGAGTATCAAGCTGGTATTCGCTA
>JAAELZ010000763.1 GCA_024226105.1 Pseudomonadota bacterium
GTTCTCATCAGAAGATGGGGTCAGGTCTTTCGTTATAACATTTATTGATATACGCTTTCCCTGTTGTAGTGTGCACTTTGCCATCGTAATATTTACGCCTTACAATGTTTAAAATCCAGGAGTTGCTTTAACTGACAGAATTTCGCCAACTCCTCTTTTCAGACCCATATATCTAACATAATTGTCCACAATGAGTGATTCACTTTACCAACTGGGCCGCCAATTGCGCGACGGCAGTTTGAGCGCCCGCGATCTGGTCGACCAGTGCCTTGAACGTTTACAAAAAAGCGAGCCACGTCTGAACGCCTACACACTACCGGCGCCAGATCTGTGTCGTACCATAGCCAACGCCGCTGACAGCGTTTTGCGTTGCGGCACGGACCCCGGTCCGTTGGCGGGCATTCCGGTGTCGGTGAAAGATCTTTACAGTGTTACCGGGCTGAAGACCTGCGCCGGCAGTCCGAATGCTATACCAGCCGAAATGGATCTACAGGGACCGCTGATCGATCAACTGAGACAGCAGTTTGGCGCGATAACGGGCAAGACACATACCGTGGAGTTTGCGTTCGGCGGCCTTGGAGTCAATAGCCATCGTGGCACACCGGTTAACCCCTGGGACGCCAAAACCCACCGGGTGCCGGGTGGGTCCAGTTCCGGCGCCGGGGTCAGCCTGATCCAGGGCAGCGCAATGGTTGCTCTGGGCACCGACACTGCCGGCTCGGTTCGCATTCCCGCCAGCATGACCGGCACTGTCGGACTCAAGACAAGCGCCGGGCGCTGGCCGCTAAAGGGCATTTTTCCGTTGAGCCCAACGCTGGATACCGCCGGGGTACTGGCGCGAAGTGTCGAAGATGTTGCCTTCGCATTTGCAGCCCTTGACCCTTTGATTACAGACTCACCCTGGGAATTCGTCGACCGGTTGCGCAACTCCTTTCAGGGGAACCCGACACTCGCTCTGGGAGAACCTTTATTGTGGGATCATTGCAGCAACGATATAAGCAGTCTTAATTCCCGGGTGCTTTCGAGCCTGTCGCACAAGGGGCTAAAACTCGTTGACGCTGCCCTGCCGGAAACCGTGGACGCACGGAAATTACTGCATCAGGGCAACGTTATTTCCGCCGAGCTGGCTGAATTTCTGGCCGCCGAAATGCCCACATGGATCGAGACGCTGGATCCATTGGTGGGTGCGCGGATTCGCGACGGCGGCGCAATCAGTGCGGGAGAATGGCTTGGCCGCCAGCGCCGTCTGAAACGCATCTCCGCGAGTGCCGCGGAACGGTTCCGGAACTTTGATCTGATGGTATGCCCGACCGTTCCGGTAACACCGCCGCCGGTTGCGGAGGTTGCTGAAATCGAGAGTTACCGACCCGTAAATATGGCCTGCCTGAGCAATACCTGCATTGCCAACTCCCTTTCATTATGCGCACTCACACTGCCCGTCGGACTGGACGAGGCAGGCATGCCGGTGGGAATGCAGCTGCTCGCACCATTGTTTCAGGAGGAACGTTTGCTTGCCACAGCGTTGTGGATTGAAGATCACATCGGTAAACCGGGCGAACTGCTGGGCAATGCTCCGGGGGCGGAATAGAAAATACCGGGATTCAAGCCGAGTGACGTCGAACTTATATCACGCGAGGTAAGCTTTCAGGGCTATTTTCGCGTTGACCGCCTGAGTCTGAGGCATCTACTCTATTTATTGTATGTCGTCGAATGGCTGTTCAGTAAAAAGCGGACGACCGGTTGAATCCACCACTCTTAGTAGACAAAAGGGTTTTCGTGATAGGTCGGTTCCCATTCGGCCGGATTATTTAGTCCATATTGTACCTGCTGAAAACAGCCTCACCTCTATGATTCATGTTGTCGCTTGAAGAGAAGCGGTTCTCAGGTGATCAACTTTAGCTCGTAAATGATATAATCCAGCGAATCTAGATCATCACCATGCAGCCAAGAACCCTCGTTTTCCTGTTGATCATATTGCCGTTGTTCGCCGTCAACGGTGCTTTCCTTTTAAGCGCCTCAGAGAGTTCGATACCGTGGTGCATACCCTATATAGATGGATGTACCACCATAAGCCGTGCAGCACGCAGTGGCAATGCCATCTTCCTGTTCCGGGTGACCATGATCGCCCACGCGCTATTGCTGATCTGGTTCTGGATCTACGTGAAGCACTGGCTCGCCATACTGCATGGAACAGAGCCTCGAATCGCCAAGGTAATATCGTGGTTGGGTATAACCGGTGTATTGGCGATGCTCGTCTACATTGACTTTCTCGGCACAGAGGGCGAGATCAACCGCTTCATGCGCCGCCACGGTATTATGTTATTTTTCACCCTGACTCCGATGGCCCAGTTACTGCTATACAGGGAGCACCTGCGGTTCAAGCATACGGCGCTAGTAGATGCCGCGGGTGCTTTGCGGATGCAGACTCTCATCCTTATGCTGATGCTGGCTATCGGGCTTACCAGTGTGGTTGTCGAACTTGCCGGGGTGAAGACTCATACGATCGAGAATATCATCGAATGGAATTTCACCCTCCTGATGAATCTATATTTTGTCGGCATGCTCAGTATATGGGGGAAGTTCAGGGTCAGCTTTTCTGACTGATGTGTCGGTTATATACTCACTATAGTCATTCTGTCCTCTCTCTGTGTTAAGTATCACAGAGAGAGGACGCGGCAGGGTTTTGTCCATTCGTAGAGCCGGGATTTGTTCAAAAAAAGCCCCATTCACAAGGCATTTCATGCTTACTTGCTGGTACAGTCCCGGGGACATTACGCGCTTAGTGATGGCTCTGTTTTATCAGAAAAAGAGTACCCAATAGCAAACGCACGGCTTTTGGGTTGATGCACAAACCAGAATATCTTTAAAAAATTGGAGAAATAGCAATGAGTCGTGTCGTATATGTTAATGGCGAATACCTGGCAGAAGAAGAGGCTAAA
>JAAELZ010000764.1 GCA_024226105.1 Pseudomonadota bacterium
CGCTTTGAATGTTACCCTTTAAATTAGTGTCATTAGCAATGCCACTAACACCTTTAAACATGTTTGTAAGTTGGCCTGAAAGCGTAATTTCATGCACGGGGTATTGTATTTCCCCATTTTCAACCCAAAATCCTGCGGCGCCGCGAGAGTAGTCACCGGTGACGGTGTTAACGCCAAACCCCATTAATTCGGTTACCAGCAATCCGCGATGCATGCGTTTTATTAAGTCAGGCTGTTCAATGTTGTCGTGATTGATTGAAAGGTTTCGTACTCCACCGGCATTGCCGGTAGTCTGCATGCCCAGCTTACAGGCGGAATACAGGCCCAGGACATATCGGACCAGGCGGCCCTGCTCCACATAGTTTTGCGCGCGGGTCGCAACACCCTCGGCATCATAGACGGCGCTGCCCATTCCCTGCTCAAGGTGCGGGGACTGGCCAATGCTGATGTGCTCCGGGAACAATACTTCATCCAGTTTTCCTGCCAGAAAAGACGATTTCTTATAGATGGCATTGCCGGCCAGTGCGGCCATCAGGTGCCCCAGAATGCCGGGTGCTATGCTCGCGTCAAAAACAACAGGTGCCCGGCAAGTGGCTATCTTACGGGCGTTCAAGCGCCTGCAAACACGCTCTGCCGCCTGCTCACCGATAGAGGTTGCTGACTCCAGGGCATCAAGGTTGCGGCGGGAATCATACCAGTAGTCGCGTTGCATGGATTCGGTTTCACCGGCGATTACGGAACAACTGAGCCCGTAACGTGTGCCACGTGAAAACCCGCTAAAACCATTGCTGTTGCGCGCGAGTGATACGCCTTCGTGAGCGCTGAAACTGGCGCCTTCGCTATTGCTGATGCGTGAGTCTGCATTGAGCGCCGCTGCTTCGCACGCAATGGCCTGCTCCAGGGCAAACTGACTAAGTCGTTCAGCTGAAAAGTTGTGAGGGTGGTGCAATTTCAGGTCGGGGAACTTTTGTGGGTACAGTTCAGGTGGTGCAAGTCGCTGGCAGGCGTCTCCCTCGGTTACGCCGGCAATGGAGGCGGCCGCTTTAACCGTCGATTCAATTGCCACATCCGAAAAATCAGTGGTGGATGCGCTGCCGGTCTGGTCGCCCAAAAACACTCGTACTTCCAGGCCTTTGTCCTGGTTGCGTTCAATGGTTTCCGGCTCACCATTGCGAACAGAATACTCGGCGCCGGACACCTGGCTAATATGGAGTTCGGCGGCGCTACAGTTCGCCAGTCGGGTGTGTTGAAATACACGATTGCTAATTTCAAACAGAGTCTGTTCCTGATCGCTTAGCGGGGCATCGCTATGGCTTGGCAAGGTTTGATTTGTCATCCTTCACCTCCTACG
>JAAELZ010000765.1 GCA_024226105.1 Pseudomonadota bacterium
CGGGCAATGCGTGACTCGGCGCTATGAAAACCGTAAATCCATTCGGTTTTAGCTGATTTTTTCATAATTTCTGTAGATTATTGTTAGCTGATCGCTTTGGCCCGGCCAGCTACCGTCCCCCTGCACACCCCGGAGCCAGTACACTATCAGGCAGATCGCGCCTATTTTCGACGCCTCTTGCCAGTCTTCGCCTTTGTGGAATTATTGCGCTTTGCTTTTACCGCCGGCTTTGACCCGCCCGGTTTACCTTTAGCCTGCTTTTTGCCCTTACCTTTCCTGTGCGCAGGCCGTGACGCGGATTTACCCTGATCATCCGTCGATATAAGCCTGCCATCAATGCTGATCAGTCCAAAATCAATTTTGCCCGTATCGATATCCGAGCGCAGCACTTTAACGCGGACTTTGCCACCGAGGCGAAATTTCACGCCGGTACGCTCGCCAGTCATCAGAAAATGCTGCGGATCATAGTGAAAGTAGTCATTGCCCAGCATGGTGACGTGCACCAGGCCATCAACAAAAAATTCGGTCAATTCGACAAAAATACCGAATTCCTTAACACCACTGATTTGACCATCAAATTCTTCGCCCACATAGGCCTGCATGAATTCCGCTTTCAACCAGCGCGCGACATCACGGGTCGCTTCATCCGCACGACGCTCGGTACTAGAGGTATGCTCACCAATGCTGCCCAGGCTTTCGCCCTTTGGCCCGTAAAAGGGTGAACCCTTGGCGCGCACGATTTGCTTGATCAACCGATGTACCACCAGATCCGGGTAACGTCGTATGGGTGAGGTGAAATGCGTGTATTGCTCATAGTTCAGAGCAAAGTGCCCCAGAGGGTCTGCGCTGTAAACGGCCTGTTTCAGGCTGCGTAGCAGCACGATTTGGATTAATGGCGCCAAATCCTGTTGTTTCTCCAGGGCATCCAGAACGTCCGCATAGTGCTCGGCGGTCGGTTCGTTGCCGCCGCCAAGTTGTAAACCAAAACCGCTGAGGAAGGCTCGCAGGTCGGTCAGGCTCTCGTCATCCGGCCCTTCGTGCACCCGATATATACCGCCTTTTTTGGAATTCGACTCAATGAATTTTGCCGCACATACGTTGGCAGCAAGCATACATTCTTCGATAATTCGATGCGCATCATTGCGCTCACGGCGCTCTACACGTTCAATTTTCTGCTGCTCATTGAAAATAAACAGCGGCTCCGGGAAATCGAAATCAATGGTCCGGCGTTTTTTACGTTGCGCCACCAGTACCGCATAAAAGCCATATAAATCATCAAGGTGCGCACACAATTTGCCACGCTCACTGCGCGCTTTTGCATCTTTGGCCACCACTATGCTGGCCATTTCCTCGTAAGTCAGGCGCGCGTGTGAAAACATCACTGCCGCATAAAACTGATACGATTCAAGCTTACCATCGGAAGCAAAGCGCATATCACAAACCATGCAATTACGATCCTCATCGGGCTTTAAGGAACAAATCCCGTTAGACAGTTCCTCCGGCAACATCGGAATCACCCGGTTTGGAAAATACACCGAAGTTCCACGCTCATAGGCAGCGGTATCCAGCGCGCTGTTCGGCTGCACGTAGTGACTGACATCCGCAATGGCAACGATCAGACGCCAACCGGATTTTGTTCTTTCCGCGTATACTGCATCATCAAAATCACGTGCATCCGAGCCGTCTATCGTAACCAGTGGTAGCTTGCGAAGATCTTTACGTGAAACGTCAGCGCCGGCCTGATAATCTACCGCTACCAGTTCCCTGGACATGGCCTTCAACTGTGCCTCGACGTCCTCAGGCCAACGATGTGGCAATTCATATTTGCGAATTGCGATATCCGTTTCCATGCCGGGCTCGAACTGTTTGCCCAGAATTTCAATGATTTTTCCGACCACATGCCGATGCTCGATGGGATGCTTGGTGATTTTCACCGCCACCACTTCCCCGGGTACCGCACCGCTAACCGCATCGGCACTAATCACAATTTCACGGCCATAACGCGCGTCATCCGGGTCTACAAAATGGACTCCGCCTTCTTCAAAATAATGTCCGAGAATTTCCCGATCAGGATCGACGATGGCTTCGACAATTTTGCCTTCCTTGCGTCCGCGGCTATCAATGCGACTTACCACCGCCAACACTTTATCGTTATGCAACACGCGGCGCATCTGATTGGGGTGCAGATACAAATCGTCGCCACCATCGTCCGGTATGACAAAACCGAAACCTTTGGGATGCCCCAGCACTCTACCCACTA
>JAAELZ010000766.1 GCA_024226105.1 Pseudomonadota bacterium
CTGCCGGCCTGGACGAAGCTGACGGGCAACGCGGCCCGATATTAGATGATCCAAATTCCCTGGTGCGCGCTGCCATCGAGGGTCATGGTGTGTTTCTTGGTTCCCCGGCGATGTTATCTTCAGAATTTGATGGCGGTGTTCTTATACAGCCATTCGCGACATCCAGTGAACTGGAGCCCGCCTACTTTCTGGTCTATCCCGAAGAAGCTATCCAACAGCAAAAGATACAGGCATTTCGTGATTTCATGCTCTCAGAAGTCAATGAACAGTGAGCTATGTCAGCCACTGTCTTTCAAAATATATGCCTGTTTATCAATATACTCCCGCAAATTCTCTTCATACGACAGGTTGCAGCACCCGCTGATTAAAGAGATGCTCATGTACTCGGTGATGCTATGCCTCGCCTTAGTTTTCGAATCATTGTTATAATGCCAAACATGAGTATGCAGCTACTGGAAACAAACCCGCATGCGTTTGCTGTGCTGGGGTTAACTGTGCTGGCGTTAATACTGTTTACACGCCAGTCGATTCCGCTTGAGACTTCATCTTTGTTTATTCTTTGCCTGCTGGTGCTGGGTTTTGAAATATTTCCGTATACAGGCCCTGAAGGCGAGTTTAAATCCACGGAGTTATATGCAGGTTTTGCGCATCCGGCCCTGATTGCGGTGAGTGCTCTGATGGTTCTTGGGCATGGCCTGGTTAGAACCGGGGCGCTGGAAGTGGTGGGTACCTTTTTATCAATCGCCTGGAAAAAAAGTGCACGATGGTCGTTTCTGTTGACCATGCTACTGGCCGCGTTTCTGAGCTCATTCGTAAATAATACACCGATCATTATTTTGCTGTTGCCGATTATGGTGAGTGTGTGCATTAAAAATAATATCTCCGCCTCTTCGGTTATGTTGCCGGTGAATTTTGCAACCCTGCTAGGGGGTATGGGGACAACTGTCGGCACCTCAACCAATATACTGGTGGTGAGTGTTGCTGCGCAAATGGGGCTGGCGGAGTTTGGCCTGTTTGATTTTGTACTACCTGCGATGCTGGTGGGCAGTATCGGCATACTTTATCTGTGGCTGATTGCGCCCAAATTGCTGCCCACACGAAATTTGGCGATGACCGATGAGTCCGCGCGTATTTTCACGGCGCAATTATTTATGGCTGCGAGCAACCCGAATATCGGCAAATCGCTGGCTGAATTAATTGCGCTGACGCATGGCAAGATGAAGGTTCGGCGA
>JAAELZ010000767.1 GCA_024226105.1 Pseudomonadota bacterium
CCTGTATTGCCTCGTTTATCTCCATGCTCTATTTTTCTGGCTTCGACCTGCCTTCAACCACCGAGCTGATGCCGATTTTGTTAAACGGTATTCTGGTGAACGGTATATCCTATGTGTTCTGGATGCTCGCATTAAGGTCCACGGAGGCCTCGTATTTAGCGCCATTTACTTTTTTGACACCCGTGTTGTCAGCCGTATATTTGATCGTTATTTTTGACGCGCCTTTTGTTTCAGCCTATGCAGTTGGCCTGGTTTTTGTCGTGGCAGGGGGTTTGTTGAATAGCCTGCCAAAGGCCGGCACTGCCTGATTGGGGGCGGTATTAAAAAACCCGGTGCTCAGAAATGATCAGCCTGGCTCCAACATTTTCAGGATTTTCTTGCGCGACATGCCGCCAATTTTCACTTTTTCGATCATGCCGTTGTTGACCAGCACAAATGCCGGGGTGCCCATAATTCTGAACTGATGCGCAATTTCCGGTTTTTCTGAAGCATCGATTCGTATGACGTCATTCCGCTCTGTCGCAAGTTGATCGACGATCGGCGTAATGTTTTTGCACATGCCGCACTGTGGCGCCATGAAGTAAAACAGCATTCTGCTTTGCTTCATTTGTTCTGCGTTCAGGGCCTCGCTTAAGGCTGGCGCAGCCTGCCCGCGTGAGGCCTTCAGCTTGAAGTAGGGGTAAAACTGGAATGCGAGAAAGGCCAGCACCAGGCCGGAAACGAGATAGAGAGAATAGTGCATGAGTACGCTGCAAGGATGTTGTGGCAAGTGTACCACCAACAGGTGTTCAGGGTGGGTACAGGCTGTAGGAACTTCTTCAACTCACAACGGTGGTTTATTGTAAATTAGGACTTCCTGACAATAAGTAAAAAACCAGTGGCCGCCATTCAATCCCTTATTCAGGCGAGTTTGTCAGAACTCAACCGCCTCATCCTTGGAAAAGAAACAGCCTTAGGTCTGGCGCTGTCCTGCTTGTTCGCGGATGGTCACCTGCTGGTTGAAGATTTGCCCGGCATGGGAAAAACTACGCTGGCACAAGGTCTGGCGAAAGTACTGGGGCTGAAATATACGCGTGTTCAGTTTACCAGTGACTTATTACCGGCTGATTTGATCGGCGCATCAATATTTGAACCGAATACCGGGCAATTTCGCTTTCATCCCGGCCCCGTATTCAGCCAGCTATTGATGGCGGATGAGCTTAATCGGGCGACACCCAAAGCACAAAGTGCCTTGCTCGAGGCAATGGAGGAGCGCCAGGTGAGTACCGACGGGCAAACGCATGTCCTGCCGGCGCCCTTTTTTGTAATAGCGACACAAAATCCCCAATCACAGGCGGGCACCTTCCCGCTTCCGGAATCTCAGCTTGACCGGTTTTTAATGCGCATCAGGCTGGGATACCCCGATCCACGATCAGAACGAAGTTTGCTCAAGGGTGAGCACGGTCGTATGGTGCTGGATAGCGTTCGACAGGTGATAAGCGCAGATGCGCTAATTAAACTCCAGAAGCAGGTATCGCAGGTAAGGGTGAGCGATTCGCTGCTTGATTATGTGCAGCGGCTGGTTGCGCAAACACGCCATACCGATGTTTGCCAGCTTGGTTTGTCCCCTCGTGGCGCGCTTGCCCTGGTTAAATGTGCACAAAGCCGGGCCATGATTGAGGGTCGGGATTATGTATTGCCTGAAGACGTGCAACAGGTTTTTGTGGCCGTCGCGGGCCACCGGATTATCGGGCGTACTGAAAGCCATGGCGATCAGCTGGCCGGACACATTTTGTCCAACATTGATGTGGTTGCGTAAACGGTAAATCCACAAGTGGCTTCAAGCTTCATACCCGATTTTTTTCCGCAAAACGTTCTGAAGCGGTTTTTTCCGTGGCATGCAAACGTGATGCCGCTGAAATCAATTCGCTTTCATTTGCGCAATATTTACATCATGCCGACCATCGCGGGCATGGGTTTAATGGGCGTGGTTGTGCTCACCCTGGTTGCGGCAATCAATTTTCAGAATTCATTGATATACATGGTTTGTTTCTGGCTGGGCAGCCTGCTGGTGATTAATATCCTCTATACCTTTCGCAACTTGTCCGGCCTGGAGCTCGAATTGATGGGGTCTGAACCCTGTTTTGCC
>JAAELZ010000768.1 GCA_024226105.1 Pseudomonadota bacterium
ACGCCCAGCGGATTCAGCACCACATCAACCGGGGTACCATCTTCCATATAGGGCATATCTTCTTCAGGGATGATTTTTGAAATAACACCCTTGTTACCATGCCGCCCCGCCATTTTGTCGCCCGGTTGCAGACGGCGCTTAATTGCGACATATACCTTAACCGTTTTCAATACACCCGGCGCCAGATCATCACCTGCCTGAATCTTGCCTTTCTTTTCTTCAAACAATTCGTCAAAGGCATTTTTCTGGATAAGCAACTGCTTACGAATGGCTTCGATCGCATCGTTGATATTCGCTTTTTTCAGACGCAGCTCAAATAGTTGCGCATCCGATAACCCATCGAGATACGTTTGCGTTACTTTACCGCCCGCTTTCAGGTCATTCGGGCCGCCTTCTGCAATCTTGTTCAGTACCATGTCCCGGACACGCGAATGCGCGTCTTCCTGAATGATACGCATCTGGTCATCCAGATCTTTACGAATTCCGTTTATCTCGTCTTTATCATTAGAAACCGCACGCGCATCCTTTTCCATGCCGTCTCGAGTGAATACCTGAACATCGATAACGGTACCGGTCAGGCTGGAAGACATTTTCAGGGAACTGTCTTTCACATCAGTCGCTTTTTCACCAAAAATTACGCGCAGCAATTTCTCTTCCGGCGTTAACTGGGACTCCCCTTTAGGCGTTACTTTGCCAACCAGAATATCTCCCGGGTTAACCTTGGCACCGATATACACAATACCTGATTCATCCAGTTTGGATAATGCCGCTTCACCGGCATTCGGAATATCACGGGTTATTTCCTCGGACCCCAACTTGGTATCACGTGCCACACAGCTGAGCTCTACGATATGGATAGTCGTATAAACATCCTGCTTAACCAGGCGCTCCGAGATCAGGATCGAATCCTCAAAGTTGTATCCGTTCCAGGGCATAAACGCGATCAGCGCATTGCGACCCAGCGCCAGTTCGCCCATGTCCGTAGACGGGCCGTCCGCCATTACGTCTCCGCGCTCAATCAGATCACCAGATTTGACCAGTGTCTTCTGATTCACCGTGGTGTTCTGGTTAGAACGCGTAAACTTCACCAGATTGTAGATATCAACGTCAGAAACACCCGACACGCGCTCGTCATCGTTAACCCGTACCACGATGCGTGATGCATCTACCATCTCGATTGAGCCGCCACGTTTTGCGACCACCGTTACCCCTGAGTCCACGGCAACAACGCGTTCAACACCGGTTCCAACCAGCGGCTTTTCAGCGCGCAGGGTGGGCACTGCCTGACGTTGCATGTTTGATCCCATCAAGGCCCGGTTCGCATCATCATGCTCCAGAAAAGGCACAATAGAAGCTGCCACTGAGACAATCTGCGCCGGACCAACGTCGATAAAGTCAACGTCACCCGCCGGCACCAGGGTAAATTCGTTTTTATGTCGGCATGAAACCAGATCACTGGTGAATTTACCGTTCCTGTTCACTTCGGCGTTGGCCTGGGCGATGGAGAAGTTGTGCTCTTCAATCGCAGACAAGTATTGAACCTCATCAGAAATCACGCCTTTGACCACTTTTTTGTATGGCGTTTCGAGAAAGCCGTGATCATTGGTTCGAGCGTATGTCGCCAGCGAGTTGATCAGACCGATGTTTGGCCCTTCAGGCGTCTCAATCGGACAAACACGTCCGTAGTGCGAAGGATGCACATCGCGCACTTCAAAACCGGCACGTTCGCGCGTTAAACCACCCGGGCCCAGTGCAGATACACGACGTTTATGCGTGATCTCCGACAAAGGGTTTGTCTGGTCCATAAACTGAGACAACTGGCTAGAACCAAAAAATTCCCTCACCACCGCCGAAACAGGCTTTGCATTGATCAGATCGGTGGGCGTAAGGCCATCACTTTCAACCTGGTTCAGGCGTTCTTTTACCGCGCGTTCTACCCGCACCAGGCCGATACGGAACTGGTTTTCCACCAGTTCGCCAACCGCACGAATACGTCGGTTTCCGAGGCTGTCAATATCATCCACTTCGCCCTTACCATTTTTCAGGTCGACGATGACTTTCATCACATCGATAATATCGCCCTGGTCAAGCACGCCTTCACCCAAATCGCTTTCGCGCCCCAGGCGGCGGTTAAGCTTCATTCGGCCTACTGCCGACATATCGTAACGCTCACCGGAGAAAAACAGGTTACTGAACAGATTGGCCGAGGCTTCTTTGGTTGGCGGCTCACCCGGGCGCATCATGCGATATATTTCCTGTTGTGCCTCTTCTTCCGTGCGCGTTGAATCGACGTCCAGCGTATCTGAAATATAAGAACCACAGTCAATATCATTGGTATAAATGACTTCAAGTTGTTTGATCTTTTGCTCTTTGAGCGTTTCAATCAACTCTTCCGTTAATTCCTGATTCGCTTCCGCGATCAACTCACCCGTAGAGGTATCTACGATATCGGCAGCGATGCGACGACCATGAAGAAATTCACTGGGAACTTCAATAAATTTTACATTATCTTTTTCGAGTAACTTTATGTGGCGCGCCGTGATGCGCTTACCTTCTGCAATCAGGACCTTTTTATCTTTACCCAGAATATCAAATTCAAATAACTGGCCACGCAGACGACCGGGCACCAATGCCATATCGATGGCATTCTTTTTAAATTTAAAAACATCATTCTCAAAAAACTTTCCAAGAATCTCCGCCGTACTCAAACCCATTGCGCGCAATAAAACAGAAGCGGGCAATTTGCGCCGCCGGTCGATTCGTACGTAGAACAGGTCTTTATGGTCAAATTCCATATCCAGCCATGAGCCACGATAGGGAATGATACGTGCGGAAAACAACAACTTGCCCGAAGCATGCGATTTGCCACCGTCATGATCAAACAATACACCGGGGGAACGATGTAATTGCGAGACAATGACGCGCTCGGTGCCGTTGATCACAAAGGTACCGTTGTCGGTCATTAAGGGTATATCACCGAGGAATACTTCCTGTTCGATAACGTCTTTGATTTTTTTCTTCTTGCGATTTTTCTCGAAAATCACCAGTCGTAACGTCGCGTAAATCGGCGCACTGAAAACCATGCCGCGCTGCATACACTCTTTCACATCAAAACGAGGTGCAGCCAGACGATATTCGACAAAATCCAGCATTACGCTGCCGTTGTAGCTTTCAATCGGGAACACAGAAGTGAACGCAGCTTGCAACCCGGTATTCGGGCGATCCTCAATGGCAATGCCTTCCTGCAAAAACTTGCGGTAGGATGCCTTCTGGGTCTCCAGAAGGTAGGGGACTTCTACGTCGCCTGACCGTTTGCTAAAGTTTTTACGAATTCGTCTTTTTTCGGTATAAGAATAACCCATGGCTCGCCCTCTTTAATTTAACGCACACGTCAAAATTGAATGGATTTGATTAAAAGCCAGAAATTCGCATGAATTGACGCATTCTCGCTTGTCTATTTACCCTGTGAGGAATTTTCTTCAATCGACCGCAGACGGTGCTACGGTGCTCAATCAGAAAAATCCGCACAGAAAAAATACCCTGCGCGATTTCTGCAACAATCCGCACTACTCGCGGACTCGGCCTGCATGAATCGCAAGATTCTACTCAAGCCATTGAAATCAAATCTATTTAATCTTATCGATTAATGTTTCTTAGTTGCCGTCTAAAACGGCGTAATCACCCCTGTCGGCAATCTTCCGATCACCAACAAGAGCGACACCTCAGTCAGGCTAATGCCCGACCGAGCTTGCATCGAAGCATTTACTTAAGCTCAGCGGTACCGCCAGCTTCAGTGATTTGCTTCATAACTTCTTCGCCTTCGCCTTTAGCAACGCCTTCTTTGATTGGAGCAGGTGCGCTCTCAACCAAATCTTTCGCTTCTTTCAGACCCAGGCCGGTAATTGCACGAACCGCTTTGATGACACCTACTTTCTTTTCACCAAAACTGGTCAATACAACATCGAACTCATCCTTTTCTGCTTCGGCACCAGCGTCGCCACCCGCTGCCGGAGCAGCGACTGCAACGGCTGCTGCTGCAGACACGTCAAACTTTTCTTCCATTGCCTTGATCAAATCTGAAAGGTCAAGAACTGACATTTCAGCAATTGCATCAAGAATTTCGTCTTTTGATAAAGCCATTTTAAAACTCCTAATTAATAAGGAAAACCATAAACAATAAAAACTAAACTACCTAACAATAAACTTAAGCCGCTTCCTTCGCGTCGCGAACAGCCGACAAAGCGCGAACCGCCTTGGTCGGTACTTCATTCATTGTTCGAACCAGCTTAACGATTGGTGCTTGCATTGTTGCAACCAGGGTTGCAAGCAATTCTTCACGTCCCGGTAATTTCGACAGGGCCACAATACCGGCAACATCCAGTGGATCGCCATTCATGGCGCCCGCTGTGATCTTTAAGGTATCGTTATCCTTTGCAAAATTGGACATCACCTTTGCCACAGCGACAGGATCGTCGGAAGCAGAGAAAATGACCGGGCCAACCAGATGCTCGTCCAAACATGCAAAATCAGTATCTTTGACTGCAAGCCTGGCCAGTGTGTTCTTAACAACTTTCAAGTACACACCTGCACTATGCGCATCCTTACGCAACTCAGTTAATTGCGAGACAGTTAGCCCTCGATACTCAGCCAGAACGGCAGCTTGGGCAGACGATAAATTATCGGCTACTTCACTGACGACCGCTTTTTTCTTTTGAAGCGCTGTACTCATATAAGCAATCTCCTAAGTGTTGATGGTGCACCTAAATCAGGAATATCCTGACTTCGGGTCACACCGTCTACGTAGGCTCCTTCCCCACCCCGAAGAGCAAAAAAAGAATTAAAAATAAATAACCTACGGTCTTTGACAAACCTGAACGCCATTGTTCAGGCTCCCAAATGAATTCGCCTGAAGCGCTGGCCCGATCAAATCTGGTCAGCGGCCTCAAACACAAAATTAGTATTTACAGGGGTAGTGAGCCACGCTCTACTTTGACACCCGGGCCCATGGTACTGGAAAGCGACAAACGCTTGATGTACTGACCTTTGGCACCCGCGGGCTTTGCTTTAATCAAATCCGCAATCAGCGCTTCGAGGTTCTCATTCAGATCTTCTGTTGCGAATGAAACCTTACCAATAGCACAATGAATGATGCCACCCTTCTCGGTTCGGTACTGTACCTGACCGGATTTAGCGTTATTCACCGCCGTGGTGATATCACGGGTTACGGTACCTACTTTCGGGTTAGGCATTAAACCACGCGGACCCAGAATCTGCCCCAATTGACCGACAACGCGCATGGCGTCAGGTGCGGCAATACACAGATCAAAATCCATCTCACCACCTTTTACTTTGGCGGCCAGATCTTCCATGCCGACAATATCAGCACCGGCTGCTTTAGCCTGTTCGGCGA
>JAAELZ010000769.1 GCA_024226105.1 Pseudomonadota bacterium
CAAGCAACTGCCCATTCTCAAGCAGGCGCTCCTTGACCATCGCAAAAAGCCCCAGCTTGACCAGATCAAGGACGCAGCATAATCTCAAACTAAGGCAACGCCGCTCAGGCGAGTTTCAACAAGCAGCGGGACATTCCCCCCTTGATCGGCGACAAGGGTTATGACAGCGATGCTTTTCGCGATGCCCTTATTGAACGTCAAATCACGCCCTGTATTCCGCCCCGCGCCAAGCAGCCGGCTCCAGCAACCTACTGTAAAGACTTATACAAACAGCGTCACAAGATCGCGAATATGTTCGCCAAACCTAAAGACTGGCACCGTGTTTCAACCCGATACGACCGATGCGCCCACACATAACTTCAACGCAATCTGTATCTCTGCAACCGTTATTTTCTGGCTCTATCAATGAGTCTTGACCCTAGGTTGCGCCTATTGTTTTGCGAGTTTATGCGTGCTCTGGTCAGTTCTGCCCTACGTTGATATGTTGGGCAATCATGGTTCAAAAAATGCGAGCAGCCATATTCGTCGAGCCTGGCCGTATCATGCTCGACGAGAAACCGATGCCAGATATTGGGCCCCTGGATGCATTGGTCCGCATTACCACGACTACAATCTGCGGCACTGATGTTCACATCTTAAAGGGTGAATATCCGGTGGAGAAGGGGCTAACGGTGGGGCACGAGCCGGTGGGTGTCATCGAGAAGCTCGGTTCTGCCGTGGTAGGCTATTGC
>JAAELZ010000770.1 GCA_024226105.1 Pseudomonadota bacterium
GGTCAGGGCAAACACAATTTACACATTTACGCTGGACGATGAATAGAAACACTCGAATTAAAGGAGTAGGCAAATGTTTAAACGAAACTTTTCCACCATTGTGTTACTGATGACGAGCGTATTTGTGGCCGCCTGCCGGCAATCCGCTCCACCCTTTGAATGCACCGACGCCATCGGCTGCGTGGAAATTCCCCCCGGCGAGCCGGTCAAAATCGGCGTGTTACAGGCGTTGAGTGGCGGTGCGGCCATCGCGAACATTACGCAATCCCAAACGATTGAACTTGCCATAGACCAACGAGGCGCTCAACTTCTCGGCCATCCTATCACGCTGCAAATCGAGGATTCAAGATGCACGCCTGAAGGCGGCGACATTGCGGCCCTGAAAGTTGTGGCCGATCCCCAGGTGGTGGCGATACTGGGGACCACTTGTTCCGGAGCAGCGACGACGGCCAGTGAGGTGATGTCCGAGGCCGGCCTGGTTATGATTTCGGCGTTGAACAGCGCGCCTTCACTGACCTCCATCGGCGGTGAAAAGGGCCAGGATTGGCAGCCGGGCTATTTTCGCACGTCTATCAATGACGCGTGGGTGATAGACCTGGTAGCATACTATGTTTTTCACGAACTTGGGATAACCAAAGCAGCTACCATCAATGATAGTGATGCCTATACGCAGGGCGCTACCAATATCTTTGGGCAAACCTTTACAGAATTGGGTGGTGAGATTGTGCTGGATGCGACCATCAACAAAGGAGAAGCCAATATGCACCCTGTGCTGCAAGCTGTGGTCAATTCTGGAGCCGAGTTGATATTTCTCCCCCTCTTTCAGCCGGAAGGAGACCTCATTGTCCTGCAAGCCAGAGAAACAGCGGAGCTGCAAAACATCATCCTATTGAGCGGCACAACTTTGCTGACAAACGACTTTA
>JAAELZ010000771.1 GCA_024226105.1 Pseudomonadota bacterium
CGAGCAAAGCCAGCGCCTTTTCGATACTTTTAGTGTCCGGTCGTGCTTCTTCAGGAAACAAATTGCGCATGCGGACAATCGAAACCGGTGACTCGCTGACGCTCAATATGGCTTCGAGGATGCGCTGTAGAGAAAGTTCTGTGTTGTGGTCGGTATTCATCAGGCTGCCACTTTAACATGAATGGGTGAAAAGGCTTCGTTTTGAGTGATGATGATCAGCCCATCGCGCACTAGTTCCAGGATGGCGACAAAGGAAACGACCACGCCCTCACGCCCTTCTGCTTCAGTGAACAAAGCTTCAAAGCGTATGTGTCGGCCTTTTTGCAGCTTCTCCAGAATATGTACCATTTTTTCGCGCATGCTAAGCGTCTGCGGCTGGATATGAAAATTCTGATTCTGTTGAGCGCGTATCATCACCGCCCTGAAAGCGACCGCGAGTTCATTGAGCGTTGCCTGTGGCAGGATATCCTCGCTGAATTCCTGCACAAAGTGTGGCTCGGTCAGGTGCAGGTCCCGCTCCAGTCGGGGAAGTTCGTCAATCTCTTTTGCCGCCTGTGCAAACTGCTCGTAGCGTTGCAGTTGCTTGATCAGGGCAGCACGCGGATCCTCTTCTTCGCCCTCCGCATCCGGATCCTGCCTTGGCAGCAGCATACGTGACTTAATTTGCGCCAGCATCGCTGCCATCACCAGGTACTCTGCGGCAAGGTCCAGTCGAATCTTGCGCATCAGCTCCACATACTTCATGTATTGCCGGGTAATATCCGCGATTGGAATATCCAGGATATCGATATTTTGTTTGCGAATCAGGTATAACAGTAAATCCAGCGGGCCCTGAAACGAATCCAGAAACACTTCCAGCGCTTCAGGCGGAATATACAGATCCTCGGGCAAGGCATCAATTTGCCGGCCATTGACCAGTACTTCGACGGGCGTTACGGTCTCCTTTAGCAAATCACCCTGCTTTGAAGTTTTACCTTCAGAGCTCATCGTAACGGGTGCCTACACTGTCTCTTACCCGGGCCATGGTCTCCTGCGCGACAGTACGTGCACGTTCATTGCCCTGCTTTATTACTTGAATCAGTTGCACCTTGTCTTTCACATAGGGTTCTGCGCGTTCGCGAATAAGTTTTTGCTCCGCCAGTACAGTGTCAATCAGCGGCTGTTTACAATCAACGCAACCGATACCCGCGATCGGGCATTCACGTTTAACCCATTCATGCGTCTTTTGATCGGTATAGGTTTGATGCAAAGACCAGACTGGACATTTTTTTGGGTCACCGGGGTCGGTGCGGCGTACCCGTGCCGGATCCGTCGGCATCCCGCGCAGGGCTTTTTCAACGCGCACAGGATCATCCCGGAGCGCGATAGTATTGTTGTAGGATTTTGACATTTTCTGCCCGTCAAGGCCCGGCATTTTTGCGCTTTTGGTCAGCAATGCATCGGGCTCCGGCAGGATAATTCGCCCCTTATCAGCGATATACGCTTTCAGATCATCTTTGTCCTGCGCAGAAATATTTTGCTGTTCGGTGAGCAGGAGCAATGCCTGCTGATAAGCAGAATCTGCGCCGTCCTGCAAATAAGTCTGGCGCAGGCGGCTGAAAGAATTTTTGGCTTTTTTACCCATTTTTCCGAGTGCCGCATCCACCGCCTGATCAAACAGCTTGCCGCGCCCGAACATATGATTAAATCGCCGCGCAATCTCGCGTGTAAGCTCGACGTGCGGTACCTGATCTTCACCAACAGGCACACCCTCGGCACGATACATAAGAATATCGGCCGATTGCAGTAAGGGATACCCAAGAAAACCGTAGGTTGATAGATCCTTGTCTTTCAGTTTGGCTTGCTGATCCTTGAAGCTGGGGACGCGCTCAAGCCAGCCCAGTGGTGTAATCATCGACAACAGCAAATGTAATTCGGCATGTTCCGGCACGCACGATTGCACAAAACAACTGGCCTTTTCAGGGTCTACACCGGCAGCCAACCAGTCAATCACCATGTCCCAGACATGTTCCCCCATGGTATCCGGGGCTTCATAATGGGTGGTAAGAGCATGCCAGTCAGCAACAAAGAAAAAACATTCGTGGGTATCCTGTAACTCGACCCAGTTTTTTAGCACACCGTGATAATGGCCCAGGTGTAGTTTTCCCGTGGGGCGCATGCCAGATAATATTCTAGATTGACTCATTGTATTCTCAATTTATCGTTGTATTTCGTTCCATAATTCGGAAACAAAATATAGTTTTGTTTATCTTAAAACACAGAGGGCACAGAGACCACAGAGAAAAACATTTCTTTATGCTCTCTGTACCCTTTGTGGTCTTTGTTTAAAAAAAACAATTATTGTATATACGACTAGGCAAACACACTCGCATCACCTTTACCCTGGCGAACCACGTTTACCAGGCCCCGGTCGATCTCAAGTACCGTAGTAGGTTCCAGGTCACAAGGCCCGGCATCAATAATCAGATCGACCTCATGGCCGATACGTTCTTCAATATCGTGCGCATCATTGAGTGGCAAATCGTCGCCCTGCATCCACAAAGTTGAACTCATGATGGGCTCACCCAGTTCGGTTAATAAAGCACTGACAATAGGGAAATCCGGCACGCGAAGACCAATGGTTTTACGCTTTGGATGCTGCAGGCGGCGTGGTACTTCCCGCGTAGCAGGAAGTATGAAGGTGTACGGACCGGGTGTGAGACTTTTAAGTAAGCGATAATCCTGGTTTTCCACGCGCGCGTATTTAGCCAGTTCTGACAAATCTTCACAGACCAGAGTAAAGTTGTGCTCAGCGCTGGCTTGACGAATAGTGCGAATGCGTTCAAGTGCCCTGGCATCCCCGATATGACAACCGAGCGCATAACTCGAATCGGTCGGATAGGCCATGATCCCGCCCTTGCGAATAATTTTCACCGCCTGCAAGATCAGCCTGTCCTGTGGGTTTTGCGGATGAATGTGAAATAGCTGCGCCATGGGGCTTATTTATTTCGCGGGCCTTTACGACGTCCGCGGCGCTGATTATTAGGGCGTGGCAAGGCCTGTACCATTTCACGTTTACCCGCCTCATCTTCATTCTGGATACGCGTCCACCAGGCGGGAACCTCCTCGTCAATTTCCCCGATTGCCTCACGCAGCAGCAAAAAGTCATAGGCCGCACGAAAGCG
>JAAELZ010000772.1 GCA_024226105.1 Pseudomonadota bacterium
ATAACCACCAACCCAGCAGCATTGCGCTAATCAGTTCAAAATATTGAAAAGGCGCTAAAACAGAGGCGTCTGCGTGCCGAAACGCATTCGCAATCACTAAATGGCCTACTGCGGCTATAAATCCGAGTAAAAACAGTAGCCTCCATTGCCATATCTCGGGCCAGCGAAGCTGGAAAACCGCCATCTCCGCCGGTCGCATTAGCACCAGAACGATTACCATGATCAGGGTGCTCATGACGCCAACATAAAATTGCATGCTCAGCGGAGTCAGGCCTTTTTCGTCACGATTTCTCGCTAATTTGCGGGTTAATAGTAAATAAGAAGCAAAGGCACAAGCAGTTCCCAGGGGTAAAAACGTGCGCAACCCAAACGCCTCGTAACCCGGTTGAATAATGATCGTAGCACCTGCAAACCCCACGACAACCGCCGCGATCCTGTGCCATCCAACCCTTTCACCCAGAACCCGGGGAGCCGCCAGCGTAACGATCAGCGGCATAACAAAAAATATCGCCAGTGAATCTGCAATGGGCATTACCTGGATAGCCGTAAAGAAACAGACAGTGGCAATACAAATACTCAAAGACCGCCAAAAATGTAAAACCAGGGTCTGGCGGCTTGGCCAGACCAGTGAAGACCAGACAAACGGCAGTAAAAAGAGACTCTGAAAACTAAAGCGAGCCAACACTGTCACCCCGGGCGCGATGCTTTCCCCCATCATTTTTGATGCCGCATCCATTAACGGTAGAAGCAATGCTCCTAATAGCATCAGCTGAATACCACGCGTAGAGGATGAAACCGCTTTATTCATGCGATTATCTGATGCCCGCCCGGGATTTTTGTCATGAATGGCTTATGAATTCAAGGCCATACCTGTGGCTGGCCTTCAAAGTAATTTGTCATTGCTACGCTTCGTCATCATGAAGCATTGCTTGTCACCACTCAAGACCGGTAAAAATCAACTCTAAATACAACCCGTAGGTTTGGGCATACCCGCATATTTGCATGCCTGTTTGGCCGGCCCGCCAGGGAACAGTTTAAACAGGTACATGCTATTGCCCTTGTCTTCACCGAGCTTCTTACCAACCGTTTTTGTCAAAACCCTGACCGCCGGTGCAACCTGGTAGTCCTGGTAATATTTCTGGAGTATATTGATTACTTCCCAATGATTTGGTGTCAGTTCGATGCCATCTTCAGCCGCCATCTGTTCTGCCAGAGACTCGCTCCATTCAGACAGATTCACCAGATACCCCTCTTCATCAGTCTCGTAGCTTTTACCATCCACCTCTATCAACATTTTTAACCACCCTTACTTTTATATTCAGTCGCCGCGCCTTGCGCGCACCCCGTACGAATATCCGAGAGTAAATCTATTTCTTTAGCTTATCAATACAGATTTTAAACTCAGCGCGAGATATAAAATCGAGAAACAGAGTGTACGACATTGGCTCGCAGGGTAAACGAATTTAATGTGCAGGCAACTCATTGCTAATGAGCACTTTTACTCTTTTGCCAGATGAATCAATGGCTCGCTCTATTTTGTGATATCTATATCGTGATCCTGATATCACTAATTGATTCAGATTAAGGCGCAACTATATTGATTAAATTTAATCTACTGCCCGTTAAACAATCCTGTTTTAACCGCTATAATCGCGCCCTGGTAATTATTTGATTTTTTCATGTCCTCAGCTTCGACACTCAGTGTAAGCGACCGCTTCTGGCGATGGTTTCACGGCTTCGGCTCACCTGCACGCTTTGATCGTTTTGCACAAAAAGCGCTGCCATGGTTTAGCTGGGGTGCGGGTATTTTACTGTTGCTTGGGCTGGTAGGAGGGCTGTTCTACGCACCCGCCGATTATCAGCAGGGAGAGAGTTTCCGCATCATTTACGTGCATGTTCCTGCCGCATGGATGAGCCTGTTTACCTACGTAGTAATGGCAGTTGCAGGGGCGATCACCCTGATCTGGCGTATGAAACTGGCCGATGCGGTCGCACGGGCCAGTGCCCCCCTTGGAGCATCATTCACCGCACTGGCCCTGATTACCGGCAGCCTGTGGGGCAAACCCATGTGGGGCACCTACTGGGTCTGGGACGGGCGTTTAACTTCCTACCTGATCCTGTTATTTTTATATCTGGGTTATATCGCACTGGTCAACGCAATTGTTGATCGCCGAACCGCTTCACGCGCGGGCGCCGTGCTGGCTCTGGTGGGGGTAATCAATCTACCGATCATCCATTTTTCGGTGGAGTGGTGGAATACCCTACATCAGGGGGCTACCGTTACCAAACTGGATGCGCCCTCAATGGACACCAGCATGCTGATTCCATTGCTGCTTATGTTTTTTGGTTACCAACTCTACTATTTCGCGGTCATGTTGTTACG
>JAAELZ010000773.1 GCA_024226105.1 Pseudomonadota bacterium
ACGGCGTAACAAATAATGCGGATCACAGCCGCCCTGTAACATGCGTGTCGCCCAGTACAAAGCACCATCGGGGTTGGAGCCACGTACCGCTTTATGCAAAGCTGAAATCTGATCATAAAAATAGTCGCCGCCTTTATCAAAATGGGAAAGCCGAACGCTGATAACGGCATCTATGTGCTGCCTGGAAATACGCTTGTCTGTAGTATCCTGAGCGAGGTCGGCCGCGGTTTCCAGAAATCCGAGTACTCTTCTTGCATCCCCGTCTGCAACCTGCACGAGCATGGCCCGGGCATCGTCACCGATGGAAACACCCTGCTTTTTCAAATGCTCATCATTGTCCAGCGCGTGCGCAATTAGCTGATCCAGCGCATCTTCTTCGAGTGGTTTCAATACGTAAACACGCGCCCTGGATAGCAGCGCATTATTGAGCTCGAATGCGGGATTTTCGGTAGTGGCCCCGATCAGGCAAATCGTGCCATCCTCTACATAAGGTAAAAAGGCATCCTGCTGAGATTTATTGAAACGATGCACCTCATCAATGAAAAGAACGGTTGAGATATTGAGCAACAGGTTGTCTTTGGCCAGCTTGATGATGTTGCGAATATCCTTAACACCGCTGGATACGGCTGAAAGCTGGTACCAGTTTGCTTTGGAGGTTTCACATACCAGTTTTGCCAGTGTCGTTTTGCCGGTGCCGGGCGGGCCCCACAGAATCATGGAATGCAAACCCTTGCCGTTTAGTGCGTTGAACAGGGGTTGGCCCGGGGCCAGAATATGGTTCTGCCCGACAACTTCTTCCAGTGTTTTGGGGCGCAGGCGTTC
>JAAELZ010000774.1 GCA_024226105.1 Pseudomonadota bacterium
ATTTACAGACGACCTTGCCCGAATGTCCGGCTGAAGCAGTGCCGGTTCCAGTATTTGATGCGGATAAGGATGGCATTACTGACCAGATCGATGAATGCCCACAAACAGCTGCGAATACAGCTGTAGATACCTATGGTTGCGAGCTCGATTCAGACCGGGATGGTATTGTTGACTCCTTAGATCAGTGCCCTACCTCTGCCCAGGGGCTCAGAATCGGAGAAAATGGTTGCGAAATGGACAGCGACGGTGATGGCGTGCTGGATTCGGTAGATCGCTGTCCCACAACGCACGCGGATTACATGGTTGATGAACAGGGCTGTGAACTTGACTCGGACCATGATTCAGTTGTGGATTCCCAGGATCAATGTGCGGACACCTCAGCGGGAACCCGGGTTAACCATATCGGTTGTGAACTGGATTCCGACCACGACGGCATACCAAACTCCATCGACGTCTGTCCCGCCTCTCCTCCCGGCATTGAAATTGATGAAGAAGGCTGTGAAGCCGATGATGATCTGGATGGTATCGTTAACTCGCTTGATCAATGTGCCAATACACCCGGGGGGGCGCGCATAAATAACCGTGGTTGTGAACGGGATTCGGATCAGGATGGCGTGGTTGATTCTGCAGACGCCTGCCCCGCAACGGCCATTGACACTGTGGTTGATGTGCAGGGATGCGAACTGGATACAGACCAGGATGGCGTTAGCGATGGCCTGGATAGCTGCCCGCAAACAGCCCCTGATATACGAGTCAACGCTAGCGGTTGCGCACTTGACCAGGATGCAGATGGAATCGCGGATTCTAAGGATCAGTGCCCCAATACTCCGGCCGAAACGGCGGTTAATAGTCAGGGTTGCATTCCGGATAGCGATGGTGACAGTGTGATGGATAGCGAAGACCTCTGTGCCAATACCGGTACGGGCATTAAAGTCAACGAATCAGGCTGTGAAATCGACAGTGATAATGACGGTATTGTTGATTCCGGGGATCGCTGCCCTGCCACTCCTGACGCAGCGGCGGTGAATGAATTCGGTTGTCAACCCGACTCGGATCAGGATGGCGTGGTTGATACAAAAGACCAGTGCCCCGATACACCTGGTAGCGTAAACGTTAATGAAACGGGGTGTGAAACGGATTCTGATCAGGATGGCGTAACGGATTCCCTGGATCAATGCAAAGATAGCATTTTTAACGTCAATGTGGACGCGACGGGTTGCGAGCTGGACAGCGATACCGATGGTGTTGCGGACTCTGCCGACCTATGCGCGCAGACACCAGCGGCACGCAGCGTTGATGAGCGGGGTTGTCAGCTGGATACAGACGGCGATGGCGTGGTGGATGCGCTTGATAAATGTGCCTCGACCCCAATTGGTGCGATAGTAGATGCGGGCGGTTGTGAGCTGGATGCAGACGGGGATGGTATTGTAAATTCCGTCGATTTATGTGCCAACACGCCTGTAGGGATTAAGGTTTTACAGACGGGCTGCGAAGTGGACAGTGATTCCGATGGTGTGGTTGATTCAGCGGATCAATGTCCGGATACAGGCGCTGGTATAAAGGTGACAGCGGCCGGTTGTGAGGTCGACAGTGATAGTGACGGGGTCGTGGATTCAGCGGATCAATGCAAAGCCACCCCGGCAGGAATAACCGTGTCACCCACGGGCTGTGAAGTGGATAGCGACGCAGACGGCGTACCCGATTCTGCCGATTTATGTGCCCGTACACCGTCCGGTGCGAGAATTTCAAAAAGTGGTTGTGAGATCGATTCAGATGCTGATGGTATTGCTGATTCCATGGATCTCTGTGCTGATACTGTAGCGGGAACTGCGGTGACCGCAGCGGGTTGTGAAATTGATTCAGATGAAGATGGCATCGTTGATTCCGCTGATTTATGCGCCGATACAACTGCCGGTATCAGCGTTGACTGGTACGGTTGCGAAATCGATTCGGATAAAGATGGCGTTGTTGACTCACTTGATCAATGTGTTTCGGCCCCGCTGGTGGTTGTTGATGCATTGGGCTGTGAGGTTGATACCGATGCGGATGGCCTGATTGATTCACAGGATGTCTGTCCTGAAACAGTGCCCGGCACCCGGGTTGGCAAGGATGGCTGCATGCTTGAACCTGACCGGGATGAAGATGGTATCGCAGACTCATATGATATATGCCCCGATAGCGATGCGGCCACGCAGGCAAACCAGTACGGCTGTGCATCAGATAAAAATATTGTTCTCGAAGGGGTTCGCTTCATAACCAATTCAGATGAACTTACCAATGAGTCGGTATTAGTCCTTGCCGACCTCGCTGACCGCCTGTCCCTGCACCCGTCCCTGAGACTGGAAGTCGCCGGGCACACCGATAACCTGGGCGACCCTGCGTACAACAGGGACTTATCCAATAGACGTGCGAATTCCGTTAGAGCCTTCATGATAGAACATGGCGTCAATTCAGAGAATGTTTCAGCTGTCGGTTTTGGGCACACGCGACCGCTCACCGATAACAGCAGTGCCACCAAGCGTCACATCAACCGACGGGTCGAATTAAGTATCAGGGGAAATAGCCAGTAATCCTTTATTTGAATTCGAGCACCCGGTTGCGTGGCATCAAATTGATCTCGTCGATCAGCCCATTTGCATCTGCCTTAAGGACGTTGTAAACGCACTCAGCAACGGCTTTTACCGGGATATGGTTGCTTTGGCCCGCTCCGGGCTTGAAGTAAAGCTCATCATAAAACGGCGTATCGACCATGCCGGGATTTATCAGGGTGATATTCAAGCCTGCCTGGCGGCATTCCGCGCTCAGGGCCTGTACAAAGCCGCGTAATCCAAACTTGGACGCACAGTATGCCGTGCCTTTTTTTGTCCCCTGTAGCGCCGCCTCTGAGCCAAGAAAAATCAATCGGCCTGATGCCTGTGCTTTAAAATGGGGAATCAACAATTTGCTCAAAAACATCGGGCTGAGCAGGTTTAACTCGATCAAAGCCTGTATTTTCTCGAAATCGAGTTGCTCAAGATTTCCGAAATATCCCGTACCCGCACAAAACACGATTCCGGAAATGACTTGCTGCCCGTTTAAAAGCGGCCTTAATTTCTGTTTAGTCTGCTCAAAATCGCGCAGATCACAGGCCAGAGCCGTAAAATTAGCGTGTTTCAGCGTGTCGCCATCAATCGAGCGCGATATGCCGATTACTACATAACCCTGCTCCAGTAGTTTTTCACATACGGCAAAACCGATACCGGAACGGGCGCCGGTTATCAGGATCGTACCTTTAAGCTGCCTGGCCACGTTTGATTATCCTAAATTCCTCATTCTCAAGCCTTACTCATCGCGATCAACTGAGGATTTCAGGATTATGGATTGTCCGCGCATATAAGGCTGCAGCACATCCGGTATGACGATATCGCCGTCAGCCGTCTGGTAGTTTTCCATGACCGCCACCAGGCAGCGCCCTACCGCCAGCCCGGAGCCGTTCAGCGTGTGTAAAAACTCATTCTTGCCGGTTTCGGGGTTTTTCCAGCGTGCTTTCAGACGGCGTGCCTGAAAATCGAGGAAATTACTACAGGAAGATATTTCCCGATAGCATGATTGCCCCGGTAACCAGACTTCAAGATCATAGGTTTTGGTAGACGAAAATCCAAGATCACCGGTACACAGGTTGACCTTTCGATAGGGTAAATTCAGATTCTGCAATACCTGTTCGGCGTGCCCGGTTAAAGATTCAAGCGCGTCCCATGATTCATGCGGTCGCACTACCTGTACCAGCTCTACTTTTTCGAATTGATGCTGTCGAATCATGCCCCGCGTATCCCGTCCATAAGACCCGGCTTCGCGGCGAAAGCACGGGGTATGTGCGGTGCGCTTCAAAGGTAAACGGGCCGCGTCCACGATCTCATCACGCACGATATTAGTAACCGGCACTTCTGCGGTGGGAATAAGGTAAAGGCCGGGTTCCGTGCGTGTGGCAAACTGGTCTTCTTCAAATTTTGGTAACTGTCCGGTGCCATACAGGCTGTCTGCATTGACCAGATACGGTACATAAACCTCATCATAACCATGTTCGGTGGTATGCAAATCCAGCATATACTGGGTCATTGCGCGTTGCAGGCGCGCGATATCTTTATGCAATACTACGAAGCGAGCGCTGGATATTTTAGCCGCAACTTCGAAATCTACCATTCCCATATCAGTACCCAGATCAACGTGATCTTTGGGTTCAAAATCAAAATGGGTTGGTTCGCCCCAACGCGATATTTCCAGGTTATCCTCTTCTGTTTTGCCAATCGGCACACTTTCATCAGGCACATTAGGCAGGGCCAGCAAATACGCGTTCAACTGGTTTTGCAAATCACTTAAACGACCCTGTTTTTGCTTAAGTTCATCTGAAAAATGCGCTACGGCATCAAGCAGCGCCTGTACATCCTCTCCCCTGGCTTTGGCCTGGCCAATGGACTTTGAACTCTGATTGCGCTGAGCCTGCAACGCCTCCGTTTCACTTTGCAAACCTTTACGCTGGTTCTCAAGTTCATTCAACAGCGTTGTATCGAGCTCAAATCCACGCCGTTTCAATTTCAGAGCGACGTTATTTATATCTTTTCTAAGGAGTAATGGATCTAACATATTTTTGCTTTGGAGTTTTCTAACGGTTAAATGATATGGCGTGTCAGGCCTGAATGATTTGCATGTTTGAGTGGCTTAAAAGACCCAGCGCCCAAGCCCGATACCCGCAGTAGCCGCCAGCAGGCAGGTCACCACGTTCATAGCGATATTGACCAGTGCGCGCCCTGTTTCCCCTTCACTGAGAAAATAAACCGTCTCCAGTGAAAATGTCGAGAAAGTGGTAAAACCGCCCAAAATGCCCACAGCAACGAACAGGCGAACAAACTCACTCTCGTTGCGCTGCTGCAAATAGGCCCAGACCAGGCCGATTATAAAAGAACCGATGACATTTACGCTAACGGTTCCGAGTGGCAGCCAATGAGGTGGGTAACGAACCAGTGAAATTGTCAGCCAGTATCGCGCCATAGAACCAATTGCACCACCCAGTGCAACCGCGAGATAATTATTCATTGCTTAGCCCGCACTTTGTTGTTTGCCTGACGCAGGCCGCGTAATTTGTCGGCTATCTTGATCTCCAGGCCTCTTTCAACGGGCTCATAAAATACTGTTTCTTCCATTCCGTCAGGGAAATACAGCTGCCCGGCACTAAAGGCGTCCTCTTCATCATGCGCATAACGATAGTCTTTGCCGTGGTTGAGCGATTTTGCCAGTTTTGTCGGGGCATTGCGCAAATGAATGGGA
>JAAELZ010000775.1 GCA_024226105.1 Pseudomonadota bacterium
ATAAACTCAGGGTGGTGAATCAGTTGTTATCAGGCACCACGGCAAACTGAATTTTATTAATCCCAAGTTGAGAAATTGCATCCATAAGCTGAATAACGCGGCCGTGGCTGGCGGCTTTATCGGCCTCGATGATGATGGTCGGGGATGTTCCCGCCAGGCCCGGGTCGTTTTTCTCAAGCAATTCAATCGCCTGTGCTATTTTTTCTGAAAGGTTCTTTCGCCTTTCTGTAGCAGAACCTTCGGCACCGGAAATACCGCTAAAGCGAGTCTGGTCGCTTTCTACTGTAACCTCATCAAGCTTGCTAACCGTGATATTGATGGTGAATTCAGGGGGCTGTGTTTGTTGCGAGTCAGCCTCGGGCAGCGTCAGGTCAATCGCATTTTTTTCATTAAATGTGGTTGTGATCATAAAGAAAATCAGCAGCAGAAACACCACATCGATCAGTGGTGCCAGATTCAGGCTGACTTCTTCCTCTTCAACCCGGGTGAATTTCACTTTTCTGCTGTCTGCTTCGAAGCCGCCTGGGTATCGTTTGATTTAGTGTGCTCAATCAGGGCGAACAAGCGCAATACTTCACGTTCCATGTCGATGGAAAGTGCCTGGATATGGCTTTTAAAATGGCGGTAAAAAAGTAAAGATGGTATCGCGACAGTAAGCCCGGTGGCGGTGGTTACCAGCGCCTGGGAGATACCCTCGGCGAGTTCCTGTGGTTGGCCTACGCCAACGACCGTGATCGCAGCAAAGACTTTTATCATGCCGACAACGGTTCCCAGCAAGCCGAGCAGCGGCGTGATAGCCGCAATCGACCCCAGGGTGTTCAGGTATTTTTCCATCTCGTGAATTTGATGCCGGCCACTGTCTTCAACGGTCGCTTTTAGATCCGCATTCCTTAAGTGTGCATTGTTGATGGCGGTGGAGAATATGCGGCCCAGTGGAGATTGATCCGCAAGGGTGCTGACGTGCGCGTTGGTGAGTTTCTTATCCTGAATCAATTTTTCAATGCGATCATATAGCCCGGGCGGCATTACTTTTTCGGTGCGTAATTGACGAAACCGATCAATAACGATAGCCAGTGAGGCGATTGAGCATAAAAGGATCGGCCAGATCAGCCAGCCACCGGTGGTTAAAAGTTCAAGCACGTTGATTTTTCAGGACTAATTGAGTTGGTATTCTAGCTTGGTTACGGCACAAATTGTACCTATTCTCGTCAGGACGCCAGGTTTGAGTCTACTATTAATTCAGGGGCCTGCTAAAGAACTCATATTTGCCAGGCCGGTAAATATGAAGGAATAAATCGCGAGTAGAAACAGGAAAATGCATAAATACTCTACCAGATTCGCAAGGACGTGCCGGCGGATATGGTAGTACAAAATGCCGAGCATTGGCAGGATGGGGAACAGGTAGCGTCCCTGAGGCTGAAAAGAAACCGTCCAGGAATTCCAGACCGAAGCACTTACCAGGCAGCCCGAACAAAAGCCGATGATCAGGAGTAAAAACAGGTTTGCACGGCTTCGGCTCCTGATGACAGCCAGTAACAGTGCGGCCAGAAGCAACAGGCCGATATAGCGTACCAGGTCATAATACGTTTTTGACCCGTAATAATTTGAGAACCCGTATACCCCGAATGCAGAGTCAAATGATTTTTCAAACCATCGGGCGCTGACCAGCAGGTAGCCAAGTGAGCGGCCCCTGTCTCTCAGGTCCAGCATCGGATTTTTAGTTTCCGTATCGGCACCGGGTTTGTAGGCGGCCGTTGCGTGCTGTTCCTGCATTTGCTTCTCTACGGCGGCGCTGTCCCAGCCATTGGCGTGGATGTCCATTACAAAGCGAGCAGCAAATACCGAGGTGGCGACCAGCGCCAGTACAATCAGGCGTGTCCAGAGTTGACGTTGGTCCGGAAATTCACCCTGTGCGATTCGCCACACTAAATAGAGCCCCAGAAACAGGATAAAGAAGTAGTAGTTTGTTTTAAGCAATAGCAGTGATCCGAGCAACATGCCCAGGCCAATTGCTTTCCACCCGTAATATTTCGGCTGATGTTCACTCAGAAAACGGTTGAGCAGGCTTGTTGGGCTTGCCGCCAGGTAAGAGCTAAAAACAGCCAGGGCCAGTGCGAACCCGTCCGAATTCGTGTAGCTGTACAGATACCAGGTTTGTGCGCTGACAAGCATCGGCAGCGCAAACGGGCGAAAATCCCTTTGAACAAAGCTAAAAACACCAAGCAGGGCAAAAATAAGCAGGCCGAAGGCGCGCGCGCCACCGAGTGATGAAGCATTCAACAGCTCTGGAATAGCCTGAAAATAGCCGGCCAGCTGATAATAAATCTGGTAGTCACTCAGGCGCGAATGTCCAAAAATGCTGTAGCTGGAAGCGGCTTCCGGTGAGTCAAGTGCCGGGGGCAGTAAATGGCTGGCATAGTAATTGACCGCAGACAGGTGCACGACCTCGTCAGGATGTACGTTGAGCCCGGTGTTTAATGCCATAAGCAGGGCGAGCACAAAGGCCACTATCAACAGCCAGGGCACGAAACGTAAATCGATCAGCGCGGGTCGTAAAAGCCGCACAATCAACGCCAGACCTATCAGGCCAGCACCCATGCCGAGCAACTTCAGTAGTGGAAAGGCCCATGCCCGTTGCGGGTTTAAGGCCATCTCCAGGTTGCCGTCTATTCCGGTGGTTTGCATATGCAAACCGGATGAAGAACCCGACTCAACAAGCTGGATCTGTTGATTAAGCTTAAGAGGTGAAAAATCGGTGGCTGTTGCCAGCTTGATGGGCGCGTATGCGAACTGGCTGATGTTCAACTTTTCCAGGGTGACGCTGCCAACATATTCAATCGGGTCAACACGAATACGTGCGATATTGCCAAGCGAGCCGATATGAAAGTGGTAGTTGTGGCGCTGCGGGGTTACTTGCGCGTAGGCCATGCGTTTTTCGCTAAAGGCCTGGTCGGATGCGGCCCAGTAGATTCTGAAAAACGAGGTATGCGGTGGCTCAATTTCCAGCTGGATATCAACCCGCGCCTGAAATACAAAAAGGGCCAGGTAGAGTGTGGTCAGTGCGACCGATAGTATCGTAAACGCCGGGTTTTCTTTTAGCGAACCAGCCAGCTTACTGAGTAATCGATACATTGATTTGTTTGCCTGTTGCAGGGGCGTATTGTTTTCGCCGATGGCATTTTAGCGCCGGGGTATGAAGCGGCTCACTATGGCTTTGAGTTTTGGCCGCTGGTGGTACCAGGCATGCAGGCGAAAAATGACGCGGCCCAGACGGTGATAGATGAACAGAATAACAATATTTTTCAGCCCCGGCCCGTTATGGTACCAGCCCATGGTGGACAGTTTCATACGGCGTAGATGGTTTAGCTGACGAAGCAGACTATTGTCTCCCAGTTCGTAGTTGTCGTTCAGCAGGCGGGCCTGTTTATTCTTCATTGATCGCTGCTTTGTTTGTGATGTTATGGACGTGGCGATGAAATAGCAGGCCCCGGAAGCAGGTACTCAAACGCAGCCTCCAGCCGTTCAATTGCCACGGGTTTTCTAGTATTCCAAACCATTTCCTGCGCAGCGTAGGTGAGCCGCTGCCATGAAAATCATCCAGGTGATGCTTGAAACGCATGGCTTGAATTTCGCTGCGTTTTGGAAAGGCAAGTTTGTTCACCAGCAGATAGTTCACCCA
>JAAELZ010000776.1 GCA_024226105.1 Pseudomonadota bacterium
ATATTGAGGCTTCAGGATGAATTGTGTTTTGTATTGTTCGATTATTCGGGTGATCGAGCGGTGCAAGAATTTGAACAGAAAGTAAGCGGCGCTTATGTAAGCGACCAGTCGGATAGCTGGGTTCAGCTTCGGTTGTCCGGCGAGAAATCCCGGGAAGCCCTGGCACGTATTTGTGCAATTGATTTGCACCCTGCCGTTTTTAAACCGGGCTCGGTGACACGTACCTCGATGGAGCATATGGGCGCTATTATTATTTGTGAAGCAAAGGACGAATACACCCTGATGGCGCTTCGCTCCTATGCGGATTCATTCCTGCATGCGATACAGGTCTCCATTGAAAATATACTCTAAGCCGTATTTGTCGGGCATCAACGTAGGGCCTGCCTTGATAATTTCCCCCGGGTCATTGCGAGCGCAGCGCGGCAATCTAAATAGTCATCAAAGCTCTGTAGTTCGCAGATTTACCAGGCTCCTTGCGATCACCCGGTATTCCCTCTTTATTTCAACGAAAACCCGCTCAATCCGAGTTTCCCCGGCATGAGCGCTGTCTTAATCGTCGAAAGTGATACCCCGGCACTCATTCAATATGCCAAAGATAATGGCTTAGCGACCTCGGCACAAATCTACACCCTGGCGTTAAGGTATTTTATTCCGGATATGGAGCTAAGAGTGGCCGCACCGTATCAGAGCCCATTGAAGGAGCAGGATTACGCAGCTGTAAACGGTGTCGTATTTACCGGCTCAGCCGTCAACTGGTCAGCTTCTGCACCTGAAGCAGCACCATTACGCCAGGCCATGAATACTGTATTTGAGATGGGGTTTCCCGTTTTGGGTTCCTGCAATGGTATGCAGTTAGCCGCGGCGGTACTCGGTGGTAAAACAGGTGCTTCCCCAAACGGGTTTGAAGTGGGAATAGCGCAAAATATACACCTGACCGAGGCCGGGAAGACCCACCCGATGATGGCCGGGCGCGACAATGTATATTCAGCGCCTACGGTTCATCGTGATGAAGTACAGGAACTGCCGGAGCATGCCGTACTGATGGCGTACAATGAGCACTGCCCGGTTCAGGCATTTAGCTATGAACACGGCGGCGTCAATTTCCGGGGAATGCAATACCATCCCGAAATGCGTGCAAAACATCTGAGTGATATCGTGCGCACAGGCGCGGGCATATTTACTGAATACCAGGGCATGGCAGAAGACCTGTTGCTTGCTGAAACGGATGAGGCTACGGCGCTCAAGCTTGGAAGTTCAGTGCAGGCACTGAGCGCTGAGAGCAGAAAGTTGGAAATACACAATTGGTTGCGATTTCTTAAAAACCGAGACGCCGGGTAGTTATGTCTTGCACTTGAATCAGACGGCCTGTTCCAGCTGTCCAAAAGGTTCTGATCACGTACACTTTGATCCATAATAATCTGATAACTTACAATTTACTCGATCTATCATGTATGGCCCCCTTTGCTTTTTTAACTGCATTATGGCTAATATCAGGCCTTCGTGACCCGAAATATTGGTAGGTTAGTTATTAATGAAAATAGTGAGCTACAATATTCTAACGGGAGGTATATTTCGATGCGGAGATAGAAGGGAAGCGATTCTTAAGACCTTAAAGGAAATTAATCGTCAGAAAATGGATGGAAGGGTTTACCCCATTGATATTCTGGCTCTACAGGAAGCGAATGGATTTGACTCTGAAAATAAAGAGTTTATGCAGCAGATTGCAATGGAACTTGATTTTGATCATGCCGTTGTTTCAAAAACGGTGAAATGGGAAGGGGACGGGTTGCGGTATAACACGGCAATCTATTCCCGGTATCCACTAAAGGAAGTGCATGATTTTTATCCGCAGCTAAGTGTTGCAGGATTATGCGTTGCGATTGACAGCGAAGAATTCGGTCGCGTCGGAATTCTAAGCCAGCATTTATATGTTGATTCGAATGTATCAGGTGAAGATCAAAGATTGCAGGAACTGGATATCACCTTGTCTTTTATGAAGCGCTTTGACAGACAAATAATTATGGGAGATTTCAATTCCATCAGTAAAAACGACAATTACGTGATTCAGGAGATGGACGACGTGGTTGAAAAACGCTTTGATGTGCTTGCCAGGTGTGAACAACTCGGTTATACGGATTCAACAGGAGATTATCTGTCAAAAGATAAACCAACCCTGGAACAACTGAGGACCTATCCCAGTCCCACCAATGATAATGCTGCGTTCAAAAAACCAGTTCGAATTGACTATATTTTGTTGAAGAATTTGTCGGCCAATCTTAAGGCAGCAGGGATTGTTCGCTCCAATGCGGCGGATGCAAGTTCTGACCACTATCCTGTTTGGGCAATTCTTAAATAAGATAAGAAACTACGGGGCCAGCTTATGACGTATAACCTTGTACGGCGTTTTTTTATGGCAAAAACAGGCATGAATCAGTCGAAGTCGATTGACAGATATGAACATTCATTCTATTATTTGTCGCTGTAATACTATCTGAATCTACAGGCCATCAAACGGCCTTAGATAACAACAACTGAGGGAATTATTTATGGAAACTCGAGCAGCAGTCGCCTACCAGGCCGGTAAACCACTTGTTATTGAAACCGTCCATCTGGATGGCCCGCGAGATGGGGAAGTGGTTGTAGAGATTAAGGCTACTGGCATTTGCCATACCGATGAGTTCACCAAATCAGGCGCTGACCCTGAAGGTTTGTTTCCGGCCATATTAGGCCACGAGGGGGCGGGTGTGGTGGTTGATGTAGGCAAGGGTGTTACCAGCCTGAAAAAGGGCGATCATGTTATTCCCCTGTACACCCCTGAGTGTCGGCAGTGTGAGTACTGTACCAGTGGTAAAACCAATTTGTGCCAGGCAATTAGAGAAACGCAGGGGCAAGGGGTTATGCCTGATGGAAGCAGCCGTTTTTCGATTGGTAATGATCGAATTTTCCACTATATGGGAACGTCTACTTTCTCAAATTACACTGTTTTGCCCGAAATCGCGCTCGCCAAAGTACGAAAGGACGCGCCATTTGAGTCTATCTGCTATATAGGCTGCGGGGTAACAACGGGTATCGGTGCCGTTATTAATACGGCTAAAGTAAAGCCGGGTGACAATGTAGTGGTATTTGGGCTTGGTGGAATCGGCCTGAACGTGATTCAGGGAGCCAGGTTAGCAGGCGCAGACATGATCGTCGGGGTGGATATCAACCCGGCCAGACGGGAAATGGCCGAAAAATTCGGTATGACCCATTTCGCCAATCCCGAAGAAATCGAAGAAGACCTGGTGCCTTATCTCGTAGGCCTGACTAAAGGTGGCGCGGATTACAGTTTTGAGTGTGTGGGCAATACCACCCTGATGAGACAGGCCCTTGAGTGTTGTCATAAAGGCTGGGGAGAATCGATCATCATCGGTGTCGCAGGCGCCGGTCAGGAAATCAGCACCCGCCCCTTTCAACTGGTGACGGGCCGGGTCTGGAAGGGAACGGCATTTGGTGGCGCGCGTGGGCGTACGGATGTCCCCAAAATAGTTGACTGGTATATGGACGGGAAAATCAATATTGATGATTTGATTACCCACACCATGCCACTTGAAAAAATTAATGATGCCTTTGATTTAATGCACTCCGGCGAATCGATTCGTTCTGTGGTTACCTTTTAGCGATGCGCACAATTAGCGAGCAACGTTGCTTTGGTGGCGTTCAGGGCATTTACGAACACGATTCTGATGTTACGAAAACCGCAATGCGCTTTGCGGTTTTTACCCCACCTCAGGCAGGAACGGGCAAATCTCCGGTTGTGTGGTTCCTGTCAGGATTGACCTGCACGGAGGAAAATTTCACCGTTAAAGCGGGCGCACAGCGTAAAGCAGCAGAGTTGGGGTTGACACTTATTGCTCCCGATACCAGCCCGCGCGGGGCGGGTATAGGTGGAGAAGATGATGATTACGATCTGGGTACCGGGGCAGGTTTTTATGTTGACGCCACGCAGCCTCCCTGGAACTCGCACTATCAGATGTACAGTTACGTCACGCAGGAATTGCCCGAGCTCATTTTTAATCAATTTAGTGCCGACAAACACAGGCAGGGCATTATGGGGCATTCCATGGGAGGCCACGGAGCGTTAACCATCGCGTTAAAGAACCCGGATGTATATCATTCGGTATCTGCTTTTTCTCCAATATGTGCGCCCAGTCATTGTCCCTGGGGTGAGAAGGCCCTGAGTGCTTACATCGGTGAAAGCAAAACAAACTGGGCACAATGGGATGCTAACGAACTGGTTTTATCAGGCCGGAAAACACATAGCGAGATACTGATTGACCAGGGGCAGGCTGACAATTTCCTGGCCGAACAGCTCCATCCCCAACTATTTCAGGAATCCTGCCAGAAAATGGCGCAGCCATTGTCGCTAAGATTCCATGCGGCTTATGATCACAGTTACTTTTTTATCGCTTCGTTTATTGACGATCATCTGATACATCACGCCAGGCTGCTTCGTTAGAACGGAAGTTATTCCAGTGACAAGTTCCTCCGTAAATCAAAACAACACCAGAGCATCCGGCTTTTGGCGGTACTCATGCGGGGAAGTGGGCTATAATGTCTGGCACGACAAATTCTGTCACTTGAAAACCGGAATCAGGCTAACTTAGATGCCATACCTTTCACGCCCGGAACCCGATCCGATGCCAATGGACTGCCGTATCCTGAGCGCAGCGATTAAGCTATTTGTTAACCAGGGGTACCACAATGTCTCTGTACACGACATACAAAAACAGGCCAACGTCAGCATCGGTTCGATCTATAAACATTTTGGCGGCAAGGAAGGTATCGCCCGAGCTCTACACAGTCGCCTGCTGGAGGAGATGAACCAAATGGTTGATTCGGTGATTGATCAGAACCTTTCAGCGATTGAACAATGTAACCGTATTATCGAATTGCTTTTCGAATACACTGAAACCCGCACCGAAATCATCGCATTTGTATTGAACGCCAGGCACACCGAGTTCATTACCGGCGAACCACCGATTTGTACGGCGGAACCCTTCCAGAAAATCCGCAACATAGTGCAAAAAGGCATGGATAGCGGTGAAATTCAGACTTACAACTGCTGGGTATCAGCTTCAGTGATATTTGGGGGCGCATTCCGTATGATCTATATGCGGCTGGAAGGTCTCATAGACCGGCCTTTACCCGAGTTCTACGAGGAAATCGTAGCGGCGACCTGGAAAACTATGGAAGTTCCGATTGAGCCCACCCACCTGCAAAAACTTGCATCCAAAGAATAAAAGCCCGATTCAATTATAGTCTCCTGGCAACCCTTATAGCGCTACGCCACCTTTCTTTTCAAACCGCATCCAGGAGCCTGTCGGACTTAGCATGTTTCGAACACAAAACTAGACCGAATAATTCATGAATATAACGCGCTCTCATATGCCTATTGATAGTACAGCAGATTTTGTTCCATTGACAGTACACAAATGGTCGTAGAAAACCACCGTTTTAGATTGCGATAGCCGTATGGATTGCAAGCTCTGCGGCCTTCCTGCAACGCCTGACGTACAAGAAGATGGTCACCTGTTTTGTTGTATCGGTTGCCGGGAAGTATACCGACATTTTGGCACAATCATTGGCCCCGGCGCAGTCGCAGAAACGGGTGAAACAATTGTCGAACCTGAAGGGGAAGAAGCTTATCTTCGGATCGATGGCATGCATTGTTCTTCCTGCGAATTGCTGGTCGAACAACTGGCACTACAGGTAGAAGGCATTCTCGCGGCAAAATCCAACTACGCGACCGCGACAGTAAAAATAATCTACAACAACGAACTGCTAAGCGAAGCAGAATTACCAGAACGCCTTACTCGCTACGGCTATCACGCCCGCTTCAGCCACGACAAAGCACCTGAATACGACCACCGCATGCCGATGCTGCGCCTGGTAACCGCTGAAAGCCTCGCAGCAACCGTGATGATGCTGTACCTGGCCTTTTACTATCCGGTGCATCTCGGTCTGGTCGATATCGCTGTAATGGAGCCTGTCTACTGGCTGGTTCACAAAGCGGTTCCGATCGCACTACTTATTCTTAGCAGCATAATGGTTTTTTACGTCGCTGTGCCGATATTCCGGGGCGCCTGGATTGGCTTACGAACCGGCGTGTTGAACATGGATAATTTGCTTGCCATCGCTATTTTATCGGCCTATGGCTTTAGTATTGGCCAACTTTTTCTCGGTACGCTTGAGCTCTACTTCGATGTCGCTGCAACGATTATTGCCGTGGTTACAATCGGCCGTTATTTCGAGCGGGAAGCCAGGGATAAGGCGACCAGGGCGCTTGCGAACATTATGGAAACGTGGACACCTGCTGCACGGGCCTGTCGGGACGGAGACCTGCAAATGCTGGCTATCCGGGAACTGCATCCCGCTGAGCACATCTTTGTCTACCAGGGTGAACTGATACCCGCTGACGGCGTCATCGTCGCAGGACAGTGTGCAGTCGATGAATCGCTAATGACCGGCGAGCCTTTCCCGGTCACACGCAGTGTTGGCGAACGTGTCCTTGGTGGTACGCGCAATGTTGAAGGATCCCTGGAAATTGAAGTCGGGCACGTGGTCATCAGCCAGCTCGACAATCTTGCGCGCGTGTTATGGAATGCTCAAAGTTCCACCGCCGGCACGCTGGGGCTGGGTGACCGGGTCGCGCGTTTTTTTGTTCCCACAGTGCTTATCCTGGCGCTCATGGTTAGTGTCTGGTTATACCTTGGTGGCAGCTCGACAGGCGCTGCTTTACTCGCGGGTATGGCTACCTTGATCGTCTCCTGCCCATGCACTTTTGGCCTGGCAATACCCCTGACCTCCGCGGTAGGTATCAGCGTGGCATTGCGCAACGGCATCATTATCGCGAGCGCGGATGCCTTTGAGAAAGCCCGGCGAATTCATACCGTCGCAGTCGATAAAACCGGCATTTTGTCGACTGCAAACATGACGGTTACCAGGGTATCCGGCGCACCCGGGGTGGCAGAGTACGCCGCTGCTGTAGAAAGGTTGTCGCCCCACCCGATTGCCGAGGCTATTGCTCGACTTGATTCGAAATACGTTGCGAGTGATATTGAAATTCATCCTGGAAAGGGCGCGATAGCACAGGTAGAAAACCATCGTGTCGCGGTCGGCAGCCAATCGTTGTTCACCCTGTTGGGCTGGCCGGTTCCAGAAACAATGGCCGCACCCAATTCTGCACAATCGGTAGTTTCATACGTTGGTTGGGATGGAAGTGTACAGGGCGTAATCACCACCGAGGATCAACCCAGGCCGGGTTGGGACCGGGTGGTTGAAAAACTGAGAAAGCAATGGCACGTGGTTTTGCTAACAGGCGCAGAAACGGCGGGCCACTTTCAGGCGCAATTCGATGATGTTTTTTCCGGTATACCTCCGGAAGGCAAAGCGACGGTAGTCAGGCAGCTAAAATCTCAGGGCGTCGTAGTTATGATCGGAGACGGCAGTAATGATGCCCCCTCGCTGGCAGAAGCGGATTTGGGAATTGCTTTTGGCACACCGACTGCACTCGCGGCAGATGCCGCAGATGTCATTATACCCGGCAACCGGCTGGATCGTATCTTTCTGGCTTTTGAGATACTTCAGTTAACCAGGCTTCGAATCCGGCAGAATCTGGCATGGGCCCTTTTATACAATGCGATTGCAATTCCTCTCGCTGTTACGGGGTTTCTTAATCCCCTGTTTGCCGCGCTGGCAATGTCTTCCAGCAGCTTGTTGGTAATCTGGAATTCTTCGAGGCAACCGGGCCATTTTGAGCCTTCTGAGGACTCGCTTATGCGGTTGGAATAGCCGGGGGAGTTTCAGGCCATTTTGCGGATCTGTATTCCGGCAAATCCCATAACAAGCGTATTTGCCGGAATGTGTATTCAAGACTCTCTAGTAATCGATGGCCCTGGATCTGGTCAGGCTGAGGAAATACAGTACATAAGCATAAATCATCATGGCGCCGAATATGATCATGAGCGCCCCGTATATAAACCAGTCACCCTCCCAGTCCCCATTTCTACGTGGCATGCCGGAGGCGCCCGCTGCCATAAAGGTATAAAACAGGCCGAGATAAGAAATGAACAGGTATTTAATACTGCTTCTGGCCGTACTATCATCAATGGTACGATTTGTCATCAAAGGATAATGGTAATAAAGCACCCCCATCCATAACGCACTGATCGCGATCAATACAACCATAGCGTGCCCGCCAGCCCACATTGTGCCATGCAATTTAAAATTCCACGCAACATTGCTAATGACGATCGCGGAGACACCATCGAGTATGTACATTACAAAGCCGCCCAGGATAAGAAATAAAGCTGGTGTGGCAATAATGCCATGCTTCCAGATCGTCGCCAGAATAGTGAATATCGTTAAGGCAGCACCGACACCCGTTGCATAGCTCATGATGTTACCGTGATAGGCGAAAGTGGATGGCAGTGCCGGGTACATGGTGAAAAAATGATGAAAAAATGAGGTCACAGAGGTAATCAGCAAAATCCACAATGCAATAATTGCGATTTTTTCACTGTATAGCTTTCGCGCTCCATCGGCCAGACAAAGAGGCAGGGTAGCGTATACGGCGCCAATAACCATAATGGCCATGGCCTCCATCAAGTTATGCGCGAAAATATAAAAGACAAACTCAAATACGATCGGGTCCGCAGCCCAACCAATCCACGATGCGGGAAAAATCCCATATAAATGCAGCAGTAGTGAACCCGCCACAAGCATCAAAGGCGTTCCGGTCACGAGCAGAACCAATACACCCATTACCATGCCCACCATACCCGGGTCTTTCAGCGAGCGCTCGGCGACTTGCAGAGTGTCGTCAACTTTCTCGAAAAATGCCATTTTGAGAATCTTGATCGGGTAAATAAAAATCATGGAAGTCAGCACTAAAGCGATACCACTGAATCCCAGCACCAGGGTGGCCATACTCCACTGGCCGTTGGCGACACCAACCACCGGCAATGGAAACATAACGGTATAGGTAACATGAAAGCCGGCCAGTACCGCTACGGTAAGCAGGAGTGCGCCCACATTCATGAATATGTAAAACAGCGATACAAAGATATCGTCTGCCCTTTTTCCCAGACAGGCACCCGCCCGGTGCAAACTCATGCCGACCATTAGCTGAAATGCAAACGGAAACGCCATGGCTGCGCCATGCAGTGTGATATTTTTATAGTACCAGTTCGCCCCTAAATCAAGGAACTGGATGGCGGGCATAGAGATGCCCAATATGATGGCAATGGTGAGCCAGATAAAGGCCGTCATCGACATTAAGGCTGGCCATGCATTGACTGGATTTAACTCGTTATCCTCAACCCTAAACATGCCACCAAAAAAGGGCACTTTAGCAATAATAGTAATTGCAGCTGACATTTTGTTCTCCCCCGAACTGTTGATTATTTACAGTACTGTAATTGTACTTTTCATTACATGATGTGCTGCCCCACAAAACTCCAGGCAACGAATGGTGTATTCACCCGGCTCTGTAAAGGTATGCGCCAGGGCGCTCTCTACACCCGCTCCGGGCACCAGCATCATGGTGAATATCTGGCTGCCATCCGGATGGATCAGCGCAAAGCTATGCACCGTGTCCTCACTTTTCGCCAGAAATCGAATCGTTTCACCGACTTTGAATTCATTTTCGTTTAACTCAAAAGCCCACGAACGCGCTATAACGCTTACATCCCTGGCATCCTGAGCCATGGAAGCCTTTGCCTCAATAATCGTCGGCATGTATTTGACGCTGGCAACATTCACAACGATAAAAGCACCGATCACCAGGGCTAACCAGCCATACCTGGTGCGTGAATACTTATCCGGTTCAGTTTTCCCCGGTTCTGAATCTACAAAGGCCTTTTTATTTACAATCTGGAAAAAGACGATAAGAAATGGAATTTGAAACAACAGCATTGTAATAAATGCGCCCCAGGCGCTCGTATACAAAAAATCAATCATTTTTTTTCACCTATTAATGGGTAGTTATTAGTAAACCTTATTCTTGTAATTCAATTTCGATGATCTTGAAGCAATAAAGTCATTTAGCTGGGGCGAAAACGAATCATACGGCTCCAGGCCTAAACTATGCACTCGGGCTCGAACTTCATCCAGTTCGGATGGATTGGTTCCAGATTCAACAATCGAGGAAACAAATCCGGCAAACTGTATGGGTGGCCAACCATCGTCTTGTGACAACTCTAGATGAACAAAATCAAGCCCATAAAAATGGTGGCTCTCATCCTCAACACGACCATACATATGTGTTCCGCATTCTTTGCAAACATGGCGTTGAATAGACGCGTTCTCATCGAGAATCTCAAGTTTGGACGCGTTTTTGGTAACGCTCAATTTGTCGCGTGGCACAACAGCAACCTGCGAGAACAAAGCCCCCTCCGGTTTCCAGCATTGGCTACACCCGCATAGATGATTGTGGGCAGCTTGCGAGGTAATTTTTATGACAACCGGGTTCTTGCTGCATTTGCAGGAGAGCGTTCCCCCCGGTTTAGGTTTATTATTGATGTAACCCCATAGACTTCTTGTGGCCGGGCTGGTTTTAATCCCGGCATCGACTGCCGGGTGAATCGACATTTTCATGAATTCTCCTCATATTTTCTGTTTATATTCATGCCATCATTGCTGGAAACTCGACAGTTGTTGCACAAAATTATGATTTTATCGGTTCAGTATACAATAATAATAGAATGAATATTCATTTTTTTGCAGGCCGGGATAAGGGGTGTCGTTCTTCATTTGCATAGTTGCCGCCTGCGGTGAACTTCTGGAGGCGGTTCTCATGATGTTGTTTTGCAAACATGATCACATCCTTTTGAGGCCTGTATTGAAACCATCCGTCAGGTTGATTTCCTTAAGCGGCTGATTCGGGCATGAAATTCAGGAAAAATCAGGATTTGCCAGGACCCATCTCGTTCAGCAGCCTGCTATGTAAGGCCCTGATCAAATCGCCTTTGCACAGTATGCCGACCAGATGTTGCCCTTTGTCCAGCACCGGTAGTGCGCCCAGGCCCTGTTGCAGGATAAGCTCAGCCGCAGTGAGCAGGGATTCATAGGTATGAATGGTCACAGGGTTGCGCGTCATCAGATCGCCAACGGACATGTTGTCATCCAGACAATAGGGATGGGACAAATCCATTGCCTCGTCCACCCAGTCTGGTCGTCTCAGGTCGCGGTCACTGAGAATTCCAACCAGCTGAGCTCCTTCCAGTACAGGCAAATGATGGATGCCCGCTTCACGAATACGAAAATAGGTCTGACGGATACCGTCGTCTGGTGTTCCGGATATTACCGGAGCAGTCATATATTCACTGATACGCGTTCTTTTCACTCTATTTACCACGCTCAACTCAAGGAGCTAATAGTAGCTGAGCCGCGCAGCCTGCGCAAACCATTGAATATGCGGTTGCGAATCCGTTGATTCAC
>JAAELZ010000777.1 GCA_024226105.1 Pseudomonadota bacterium
ATTGCACGGTATAGGGTGTGCTATTACAAACGCCTTTCGGTAAACCAATACGTGTATCCAAAATCGATTCTGCCCAAAGCAACTTGCCAACAGGTTTGCACAACGCGCCGGCGATTCCAAGATTCAGGTGTTTTGTTCTGCCGTTATTGCCAAACGCTGTAAAATAGGCTGAAAGCCCCCGGTGCATGTTATCTGCGCCCATACCACAGACCAGCAATTGGATATCCACCCTGTCCGAGCCGAACGCCGTCTGATACAGGTGAAAATGAGCCTGTTTGGGCTGCTTTTTCATTCGATAAAAATCAATAAGGGGTACGGCCTCTGACATCAAAGCGGTCGCAATTAGCAGGCGGCTCATTTCCTGTCCTCCTCTTGTGTATAACGTTTGGCCATAGACTGATATTTGTCGATACGATCGATCTGACCTCTCTTTCGTGCGCCTTTAAGCAAAATATCGCATTTACGCTGCAACATTGCGATCGTCAGGCTACGGTCCCGTTCATCCAGATCACCGGTATCCAGCATCCTGACAAGCGCCTGGACACGAAAACGATCCATGCCCCAATGCTGGTGCGACAATTGATCAGCATGCCCTCCGTATTTGACAAGTAGTGGTTCATTTATCAGCTTAACCGGGTAGCGGCTAAACAGCCTGAGCCAAAGATCATAGTCTTCACAGGCTGGAAGGCTTTCGTCAAACAGACCACATTGCTCAAACACGGAACGGTGCATCAGGATGGACGAAGGTGAAATACAGCACAAGGCAAGCGAAGCCTCATAAACCCACCCGTCTGGTTTGGCGTGCCTTTTTTTGGGGTTGACCCGCGTTCCATTGCGTATCCATATCTCGTCAGTGTGGAATATTTTTACCCCGGGTGCCTGTTCTGCAGTCGCAACCTGCTTA
>JAAELZ010000778.1 GCA_024226105.1 Pseudomonadota bacterium
CTGTCATTGCGCATTAATTCGTTATCGATCACGACATAGCGATATTTATCGTCGGCTTCAAGAAACACATTTTGTTTCGCCAGCTGCAACTCTTTTTCATACCACGCGAGAGTAGCCATTATTTTTCCGCAATTAGTGGATTTCCGCTCCCCTTCGGTCTGAAAACGACGATACTCACCGAATAACTGTGTTTTCGGGTCATAGCCTACGTGACTGGCCTGTACAATCAGGAGATCTTTACCATGATGTGCGTGTGGTCCGTGCCGGCCTGTAGCCACCACCCCTCCCACACGGCCATGATTGAACGGAAAAGCGCTAAAATGTTTGGCCAACAGAATCGTCGGAAAGCCCTGGCTCTCGTCTGAACAAAACGCCCGGGAAGGCATGATCTTACCTGCTTCGAAACCCAATGAAAGACACAGGTTATACAGACGCGGTACGAACTGGCTGTAGCGCATCATCATACCGCGCAGGTGAAAGCCTTTGAGGGCTACCTGGCCCATGGAGTCACTTGAATACATTGACGCGACTATAACCCGAGCACACTGGAAAGCCAAATACCGGAAATAACTATGTTCAGAAAAATGGAGCGGGTGAAGGGAATCGAACCCTCGTTAGAAGCTTGGGAAGCTCCTGTTCTACCATTAAACTACACCCGCCAGGGTAATCCTTAGTACTAAATCAGACTGGATATTACAGCAACTGTTTTGCGTACACCCAAATTTCTCAGTTGCCCACTATGTGCAGCGCTAGCATATTCGGATTCACGATGTTTAACTGAGGCATTTGGGACTATCAAAATGAAGCCCGTTTACTAACCGCATAACTTATATTTTTCTCTCTGCTATTTGTTCTATATGCCCCTGATGCTCGTCACCCACATAGATGCCGAACTGGCCGGCATTTTTCTCTTCCAGATATCGTTTCAGCACACTTCCAAGACCTGGACGGGCGAGCTTATCAAAGGGCAGGGCTTCAGGGCTAAAATATGCTGCCCCGGGCGGCAGAGGCTCTCCAGGCTCAACATTACATCGGTAATAAATAGAAATGCGCTGGTGGTGGCGCCCTTCAACAACAGAGAACAATACCTTGTTGTGAACCTCAATGCCGAACTTCTTCATGGCCGCATTGATACGGGATTCTTCACCTTCAACACCCGGCTCCGCACGCGGTACGTCGTAACCACCCTCTTCCTGCTTTATCAGCAGTAACTGGTTAGCAAGATCAACAATAATGCCGGTTGTAGAATGCACTGAATCACGATGCTCAATCATACTCAGGGTTTCTTCAGGCAGATCGATCGCGCAATAGCGCCCCTGATAATAACCAAGCGGATGCCTTAAGGTTTTCTCAGCATCCCTGATGCGCCCGATCAAAATAATATGATCACCGGCAATGATTTTCTCGTACATTTCGCAATCCAGCCACGCCGCACAACCCTTTATGACCGGGCTTCCGGTCACTTTAGGTTGCCAGGCTACCTTTGCAAAACGATCCGCTTCCTTACGAGCAAAGCTATTGGAGATAGCTTCCTGCTCGGTTGAAAGAATATTTATGGCAAAAGAGCTGGCTCGCCGGAATACTGGCGCCAGCCCGGCCGATTGCGCCAGACATACCAGCACCAGGGGTGGATCCAGGGATACGGAGGTAAATGAGTTTGCGGTAAAACCAACCGGCACATCATGCTGATCCAGGGTCGTCACGACCGTAACCCCGGTTAAAAATTTGCCGAGTATTTGCCGGAGATCTTGTTCAGTTGACGAGTTCATGGGGGAGCGCAATTATATGGACTAATTTTTGTGGGGCACCTGTTATCCTTTTTGGCTAGCATCAGCCAGACGAATGATACGCCCGGTAATCAACATGATAAGCAATACCGCCGC
>JAAELZ010000779.1 GCA_024226105.1 Pseudomonadota bacterium
CAGACCGCGCAATGGTTTATCCAGCGGGCCGTGATTGAGTACCAGGCAGGCGATGCTGCAGGCGCAAGCCAGTTACTTGCGCCTATTGCGTCAATCGAAGCAAAGTTATTGCAGGCTTTGTTTCGCTTGCGCGCTGGCGAAATAGAGGCTGCGGCAGCACAGTTACTGATTCATCGACAATTAGGGCGCAAACGCATCACGGATGCCGAAAAGAAACTTGCCTATGCGCTCAAGGCCAGTATCGCGACAGCCGGCGAAGAAGCCACACAGATAAACCGAATCAACGCTTTAGAACAATATCTGGTTATTGAGCAGGTCGATCAGCATCCTGATGTTGTCTCATTTTCCGCCGAAGACCTGGAAACAGCCTATATAAGGCTGTCTGATTTGCTGATTAATACCGCGCTGATGAACCCGGGCCGTTCCAGTCTCAAATACACGCTCGCTCAACAGGCCGAAAAGGCCGATCTACAAATCAAGGCCCGCGCTTTATACACCGATGTAATGCAGGATCCTAATACATCTGCGCTGAGCCTCGCCGCAAAGAATTCATTTGTAAACAGCCTGATTCGCACAGATCAATTTCCGCTGTTATCAAAGCTATTGGGAAATGGCAAAGTGATGGGGAATTTTGAGAATGTGGCGAGTGCGGTAAGCGCTAAAATTCTCAATTTTGCGCTGGAGCAGGGCGATGCAGATCTGATTCTGGCCATTGCTCCTTTTCTGAGTACCGCACCCGAAAATGTTGACAGCCGCGACTGGTTACTGCAAAAAGCACGTGTTGATATTTTTGCCGGGCGATTCAGGCCTGCCGAGAAAAAAATCATGAGCTGGGTAGCCCAAAGCGAGACGCTTTCCGGAGAAGAAGTGGATCGGGTACTACAACCCGTGTTTGATTTGCAGGCAGTACATCAGGATGACATTAGTCTGGACCTGTTTGCACGAATCAGCGAAAAAACCAATTCCAAGCGCCACAAACGCGAAATCCTGTTCTGGCAAGCGCAATCTTATGATGCAAAAAATGAACGTATCATCGCGGCGCAATTGTATTTGCGTTCGGCCATGGTTGAAGCCAATGGTTTTGATCAATGGGGACAGTCCGCACGTTACCACGCCGCGACCACGTTAATGGAAGCGGGCGCTTATTTTGATGCGCGTCGTCTGTTTGAAGCCCTGTTATCCGTTGCGAAGGACACTACCCGCCGTGCAACAATTAAACTGGCCCTGCAGCGTCTATGGCTGCTTGAGAATCAACTGGGCGGATAAGTACAACGCGCTCACCACTTTTTGTACGACCCAGGCGCTCTTTTCAGAACAATGAAACAGCCGGGCAGCTACCGTTAGTATGCTGCCCGACGGGTATGAGCAAAGCCATGCTGAAACCGGCCTTATTTATTTCTTTATCGGGATTTGGAAAGTAAGCAAGTATTCGCCCAACATGCTACAGTATTGTCATCAATAGTACATACAATGAACGTCTCTGGAGCATCCTTCCTCATGTCGACCGAACAAGCCGTTTCAAAAACCTATTTGCACGGCGGTTTGCTGGCCGCGATCGAAGCGGCGCTGGCCAGGATGGGCAAACCCATCAGTAGCCTAAGCATTGCGGACCTTGCTCCCGTTGATGAGTTTCACATTGGCGGACGGGTCGCGACTGAACGATTCATGAAGCAGCTCAACCTCAATCAGGATAGTCAGGTACTTGATGTCGGATGCGGACTAGGCGGCTCAGCACGGTTTGTCGCGAATGCCTACCAGAGCCAGGTTACCGGTATTGATCTAAGCCGGGAATACATCGAAACAGGCAACACCCTGTGCGAATGGGTCAAGCTGAAAAAACAGATTGCTCTGCAACATGGTAGTGCACTGGATATGCCGTTTGATAATGATGCTTTTAATCGTGCCTATATGTTGCACGTAGGCATGAATATAGAAGATAAAACACAGATTTTTACGGAGTTGTACCGCGTTTTGCGTCCCGGTGCCATCCTGGGCATTTATGATGTCATGCGCCAGCAGCAGGGCGACCTCACTTTTCCCGTTCCATGGGCCACAAGCCCTAGTACCTCGTACCTTGCAACCCCGGATGAATACTGTCAGGCCTTGAGTGAAACCGGCTTTGAACTTGTAAATCAAAGCAATCGCCGCGATTTTGCTATTGAGTTTTTTAACCAGCTAGGCGCTAAAACTCAGGCCAAAGGCGGGCCTCCCCCGCTGGGTTTGCATACTCTGATGCAGGAAAGTACATCGGCCAAGATTAGCAACATGATTGCCAATATCGAGAATAACCTGATTGTGCCGGTTGAATTGATCGCGCAAAAAACGTAGTACGGTACACGGCATTAATAGTAAACTCAAAGCCGATGAACAGGCCCTGATTGATCGCTTTCTCGATGCTATCTGGCTGGAATCAGGTTTGAGCCCACATTCCCTGGCAGCCTATGGTGCTGATTTAAAATCCTTTTCTGCGCATCTAATTAAAAACTCGGAGACATTACTGTCTGCGGATCACGCCAGCCTTTTGAGCTATATGGCGACACGTAGCGGGCAGGTCTCCGCTCGTTCCAGCGCTCGCAGTTTGTCGTCACTCAGGCGTTTTTTTCGCTGGGCGCTCCGTGAGGATTTGATTAAAGCCGATCCCAGCGCCTCGATTAAGTCGCCCAAACTAAATAAAACGCTGCCCGGCTCACTCACAGAACAGGAAATAGAGGCCCTGCTAGCGGCCCCCGATACCGGCAATGCCTACGGTTTACGCGATAAAGCCATGCTGGAACTCATGTACGCCTCCGGATTAAGAGTGAGTGAATTGATAAGCCTGGAACTGGGGCAAATCGATGTGCGACTCGGGGTTATAAAAGTTCTCGGCAAGGGTAATAAGGAGCGGCTGGTGCCCGTGGGAGAACAGGCGCTCGATTCTCTGGCGGATTACATGAAAACCGGGCGTCACGAACTGCTAAGCCAGACAAATAGCTCACACCTGTTTTTGAGCAAACGAGGGAAGGGCATGAGCCGTCAGGCATTCTGGCAATTGATTAGACGTCATGCCACGCTTGCGGGCATCCGTACAAAGGTCTCGCCGCATACTCTGCGTCACGCTTTTGCGACCCATTTGCTCAATCATGGCGCTGATTTACGTACACTGCAAATGCTACTGGGGCATGCTGATCTTTCA
>JAAELZ010000780.1 GCA_024226105.1 Pseudomonadota bacterium
CAGGGCTGTTCAACGCTAATTACTTGTATCGGTATTTTAGAGGTCTGTTGAAGTCGAGTGCGTTGCGCCAGAGGGCATCTGCGATATTTTGTTCGCCGTTGGCGCGCAGTATATTGAGGGCGAAACTGCGGGCTCTGGCAAAGATACCAGGATTTGTGCGGATGCGGCTTGCATCCTCCGCCATTGAGACATCGCGGACATAATGATTTCTGTTTTCGATACCCCAGTGGCTGCGAATGGCCTTGGCGGCCTTGTTTGCACTGAGGGGCGCGGAGCAGACGTAAAAGCAGGTCTCCTTGCGTTTGTCCCACATCCCGTCTTTGGCGCACCGGAGGAATGTCACTCTCGTCACCCGGATGATGTGGGTGATGAGCCCGTTCCAACCGGTTTGTTCAAGTGCCGCAGCGGCATCGAAAATCTCTACAATGCGGGTCTCGGCGCGCATGCGCTTTCCTTTGTCGATGGTTTCATGGCGCGTCAGTGGCAGGTCTGTCTCAGCAACCGCCTCGATTTTTCGCAGCAGGCAGGATTGATTTTCCTTAATCTGAACAAGCAGATGGCTCTTCACCTTGCGGGCCGCCCGGAAAGTTTTTTTGACAGTGCATAGCGTCCAGGGTGAACAACCGGCCCTCAAGCTTCAGCGCTTTGATCATTGCTTGCGCTGCGGGGATTTCGTTGCTCTTTTCGTCCACCTCCAGATGTCCCAGTATCAGCGCGTCATCGACCGAAAAAGCGCTCAGAACATGGGCCGCCTTGCGATCGTTAAAAGCATCGAAACTATGGCGCAGTGTTTTCCCGTCAATAGCGACAACCGGCATAGCGTCTACGTCTTCACCCGTTTGGGTTCCGCTTAATTGGGCTGCATGCTGGCGAAAAATCCGCTCCACCCCGGCGCTGTCGAGCCCGTGCAGGATAGTGCGAACAGCACTGTAAGCTGGCGCTGTCTTCCAGCCAAAGCCGAACGCCTTATTGAGTCGCTTACGATGGGCCTCCATGAAGCCATGCACCTTGCGATAGGACGTCGCCCCGGACAAAATCGCCAGGATAGTGGCCAGCATTACTGGACCAAGCTGCCATTTCTTCCCCTGCGCACGCCGCGGGTCAGGGATCAGTGATAAAAGTTCAAGTAATTTCAATGTCATGAGTGCGTACCTCCGAATCAAACGCACTCATATAGATTCAGACAAATCCCCGATTGTGAATCCCTTAAAGTAAATTCAAATATTTAGCGTTGAACAGCCCTGCGGCCTTTACTGACTTGTCTGAGCGAGCGGATTCTGCATGTTTATTTATTTGATTAGCCGTAAAGTTAATAACACGAAATACTGATGTCTCATGACGCTTAGTTTTAATGTTAA
>JAAELZ010000781.1 GCA_024226105.1 Pseudomonadota bacterium
CCGATAGCCTCAGCGTCCAGAAAAATGGTTGACGCCTGACCAGGGTGGAGTGCCTCAATATCGGCATTGCTCACATATTCGACCCGGGGCAAAAGCCCGGCACGATCAAATAATTTGTCGAGATCACCTTTGAGATCGTAAAAATCGGTTTTTCGCCCGTGACCCACCCAATAAGTTGAATTTTGCTCGCCACCGGCAAGCAAAGCCAACCTGCTCTGCTCATGGACCCCGGTATCACTTTGAGAATTGGCGCTGAAGGTATGCCCCATTTCAAAAAGCCGTATTCGGCTATGCTGGCGCTGTTCGTTTGCACGCGCGGTATTCAGCAAGCCCGGCAGGATACTTTGACGCATCTGCGACATATTACTGGCAATCGGGTTAGCCAGATCAATCGCCACGGAATCTCCAAATACGCTATTAATACCGGGCAATTGATCCGCCGGGTCAATAAAACTGTACGACACCACTTCACGATAAGCCTGATCTGCCAGGCGTGATTTTAGCGTATACCCACTTACCGAACTTTCTTTCTCGGCATGGGGTTTGGCACTTAGTTGTGGTGCTTTGGGCTCAATTTTGTCCAGCCCCTCCAGGCGGCCAATTTCCTCAACCAGATCGTGCTCACCCGTTACATCAAAACGCCAGCTGGGGCGTGTCACTACCCAGGGAAGCGAAGTGTCGTTTACCTGCATCTGCAAATCAACGAAGTGTTGTTTGATCGTGGCATCTGTAACCTCCAGGCCCAGCATATCGCGCACCCGCTGGGGACGCAGGTCGATGGTTTCAATTGCGGGCATATGTGCCTCATTCACAACATCAACTACCGGCCCGGCCTGACCACCGACGATATCCAGCAGCAGTTCAGTAGCGCGTTCGATTGCAACTACTTGTAAATGCGTATCTACGCCACGCTCAAAACGATGCGAGGCGTCTGTTTGCAAGCCCAGCGAACGGGCCTTACCGGCAATAACCAACGGTGAAAAATAAGCTGATTCGAGAAAAATATCCGTGGTATTTTCATCAATCTCTGAATTACCACCGCCCATGATACCTGCCAGCGCCACAGGTTTTTGAAAATCTGCTATCACCAGCATGTCATCCTGCAGGGTGATTTCCTGACCATCGAGCAAGGTCAGGCTTTCTGTTGCCTTCGCCATACGAACCACAATACCGCCATCAATTTTATCAAAATCAAAGGCGTGCATCGGTTGCCCCAACTCAAGCATCACGTAATTTGTGACATCAACAATGGGAGAAATGCTTCTAACACCCACACGGCGCAATTTCTCTTTCATCACATCCGGGGTCTGGGCATTCAAATCAACGCCCCTGATGGCGCGCCCGGCGTAACGCGGGCAGGCGGCCGGCGCTTCCAATTTCACGCTCAGAACATCATCGATAGTGGGTATGATTGTTTTCGATTCCAACGGGGTAACCGCTACCCTGGATAATGCGGCGACATCTCTCGCGACACCCGCAATACTCAGGCAATCGCCTCGATCCGGAGTAAGATCCACATCGATACTAACGTCCTCAAGGCCCAGGTACTCATCAACAGGCAACCCGATGGGCGCATTTTTATCCAGTTCCATCAAACCGTCTGACTGATCATCCAGGCCCAGTTCAGCCGCAGCACAAATCATTCCGGTAGAGGCAATGCCCCGCACTTCACGTGCCCCGATATCCATTCCATTTGGCAGGCTGGCACCCACCAATGCAACTGGCGCTACCAGGTTTTCCCGTGCGTTGCTCGCACCGCAAACTATGGTCAGGGCCTGTTGCAAGCCAACATCAACCCGGCAAACGTTCAGTTTGTCAGCATCCGGATGTTTTTCTATTCCGATAATTCTGCCCACGACCACCTTATCTCCCAATGTAGGTTGCGGTATAACGGTTTCGACCTCAAGCCCGGCCTGAGTCAGCAATTCGGCGAGTTCATCCGTGGAAAGTTTCGGCGACACCCATTCGCGCAACCAGGATTCACTAATAATCATGCTCGCAGCCCTCTATTATTACGCTCAACAATAGTTAGATTCATTTCTCCATTAACCCTTAAATTGTCTGAGAAAATCGATGTCATTTTCAAAAAACAGGCGTAGATCATTTACGCCATAACGCAGCATCGTCAAACGTTCAACCCCCATACCGAAGGCATATCCTGAAAACTCTTCCGGATCAATACCACCGTGCTTCAATACTTCGGGATGAACCACGCCACAGCCCAGAATTTCTATCCAGCCCGACTTGCTGCAAATTCGGCAACCCTTACCCTCACAAAAAACGCATTCGATATCTACTTCCGCCGAAGGTTCGGTAAACGGAAAATAGGACGGTCTGAAGCGCACACCCAGATCTTTTTCAAAAAAGGCCTGCAAAAAATGAATCAGTACGCCTTTTAAGTCCGCAAACGAGATACCTTTGTCAATCGTAAGGCCTTCGATCTGGTGAAACATCGGTGTATGTGTTACATCCGAGTCGCAACGATACACCCTGCCGGGGGCTATAACCTGAACGGGAGGTTTGGTATTGTGCATATAGCGAATCTGAACCGGTGAGGTATGCGTACGCAGTACGGTTTTTTCATCCACATAAAAGGTATCGTGCATCGCCCGAGCCGGATGACTTTCCGGGATATTGAGGGCTTCAAAATTATAGTAATCCGACTCAACTTCAGGCCCGGTCGCGATGGTAAACCCGATGCGCGTGAAAATATCCTCCATGCGCTTAATAGTCTGTGAAATCGGATGGATCGAGCCATCAAACCGGGCATTCCGACCCGGCAGGCTAACATCAATCTGCTCTGCGGCTAATTTGTCGTTCAACGCCAACAATTCAAGAGCAATGCGGCGTGTTTCCAGCGCTTTCTGAACCGCGCTACGTACCACGTTGACATCGTTACCAAAGCTTTTTCGCTGCTCATGCGGCAGGCTGCCAATACGTTTCAGCTGGGCTGTAATCAGGCCTTTTTTGCCGAGATATTCAACCCGGAGCTGTTCAAGTTGATCCAGTGTTGGAAGCTGCTCGATGGCTGCTAGTGCGGTGGATTGAAGATCACCTAGGGAGTTCGTATTCACTTTAATCTACTGTTCTTTTAATGAATAAAAAAGGGAAGGCATACACCTTCCCTATTAGTAACTACTCAGTGTGTCACGTTTACCTAAAGGAAGCCGGACTTCAATAGCCGGGAGTGAAACCCCGGTTTCTTTAATAAAGTAGTTAGCCTACGCTGCAAGCGCGGCTTTGGCACGATTAGCCAACTCACTGAAGGCGTCTTTATCGTGTACCGCGATATCGGCCAGTACTTTGCGATCCAGTGAGATTTCAGCCTTATTCAAGCCGTCAATAAAACGGCTGTAACTCATTTCGTTCATGCGTGCGGCTGCATTGATGCGCGCAATCCATAAGCGACGAAACATACGTTTACGATTTTTACGATCGCGATACGCATACTGACCGGCTTTGGCTACGGCTTGTTTGGCAACTTTATAAGTGCGACTGCGCGCACCTCTATAGCCCTTGGCTTGCGCCAGGACTTTCTTATGACGACGTTTTGCGGTGACCCCGCGTTTTACTCGTGGCATTTTTGACTCCTGTAATAATTAAGCGTATGGCAGCATTTTCGTGATGGAGGCCTCGTCGCTTTTGTGGATCAACGAAGGCTCACGCAAATGACGTTTACGTTTAGTGGATTTTTTGGTCAAAATATGACGCAAGTGCGATTGAGAACGCTTGAATTTGCCTGTACCCGTTTTCTTAAAACGTTTGGCGGCGCCCCGGTGTGTCTTTAATTTAGGCATAACTACCCCTTACTAATATTTACATTCGATACTACACGCGGTGAACCACCCCGGGTTAAGCCGGACTAATACACTCTTTACCTTTTGTTTGGCGCTAGTACCATTACCATTTGACGCCCTTCAAGCAACGGTCTGGCCTCTACCGTTGATATTTCTTCAAGGTCATCACGAATCCTTTCTAACATTTCAAGCCCCAGTTCACGGTGCGCCATTTCGCGGCCTCTAAAACGCATCGTTACCTTGGTCTTGTTTCCATCTTCCAGAAACTTTGTCAGGTTCCTAAGCTTTACAGCATAATCACCCACATCCGTTCCCGGACGAAATTTAATTTCTTTAACCGTCGTTTGTTTTTGGTTCTTTTTCGCTTCCTGACGTTTCTTGCGCTCGTTAAAGATCTGCTTTCCGTAATCCATAATCCGGCATACGGGCGGCTCAGCATTGGGCGAAATCTCAACCAGGTCGAGACTTAGGTCACTTGCTCTTTGTTGCGCTTGAGCGAGCGAAACGATTCCCGTTTGCTCACCTTTTTCATCAATCAGTCTTACAGGGTCCGATCGTACTTGATCATTGATTTTGGCCTGCTTTTTTTTAGCGATGTTTAAATCCTCAAAAACAAAAATAGTTAACGGTCACACTATTGAAAACCGTTCTCAGGTCTGCAGTGTCAGCCCCACCGTTTCAAGGTGCTGAGAAAACTCGTCGACGGTCATAACGCCGAGGTCTTCACCCTCACGGCTGCGCACTGCAATTTGCTCATTTTCAAGCTCGCGATCCCCCGTCACCAACAGAAACGGTACGCGGCTGAGCGTGTGCTCGCGGATTTTAAAGCCGATCTTCTCGTTTCTCAAGTCAGAAATGACCCGAATACCCTTATTTCTCAGCCTTTTTTCTACTTTTTGCGCATATTCGCGCTGGCTATCGGTAATTGTCATCACCACGACCTGAACGGGCGCCAGCCAAAGCGGGAATTTTCCTTCGAAATTTTCAATCAAAATCCCGATGAATCGCTCGAAGGAACCAAGGATCGCGCGATGCAACATCACCGGCACCTGCTTGTCACCGTTTTCATCAATGTAAGACGCATCCAGACGCCCCGGCATGGAAAAATCTACCTGAACCGTACC
>JAAELZ010000782.1 GCA_024226105.1 Pseudomonadota bacterium
GCATAACGCCGGTAATCCTCACGCTCTTCCTGCTGGATTTGGCGGCCACTGACAAATGAAATATCTGCGGGGCGATCCACCAATACACGGCTCTGCCCGAGCGATTGATCAGAGAGAACAATGGCGGCAGTCTGCAGGGATTCGGCCAGGTGAACAGCCCATTGCGTGGTGAACAGGCAGTCGGCGATTGAAGTCGGGGCCAGAACCAGGTGCGGTGCGTCCCCATGCAGACCGTACAGAGCGATATTCAGATCACTCTGTTCTGACTTGGTGGGAATGCCCGTAGAAGGGCCACCGCGCATCACATTGACAACAACAATGGGAGTCTCGGACGCAACCGCCAGGCCAATCGATTCTGTCATCAACGCCAGACCCGGCCCGGATGTGGCCGTCAATGAAGGCGTGCCACCAAACGACGCGCCCAGCAACTGGTTTACGGAGGCCAGTTCGTCTTCAGCCTGAACCAGTACTCCGCCTATTTTCTGTAAAGAAGGCGCCAGCCACTCCAATATTTCAGTGGCGGGCGTAATCGGATAGGCCGCAACAAAACGGATACCGCCCCGTACCGCGCCCAGGCCTGCTGCTTCGTTGCCAGTAATACTCCAGCGTTCCGGGTTTTTCGCTTCAGGAAGATCAAAGCCCGGAACCTCAGGAAAATTCTCCACCTGCCCGGCACCTACATCAACCCCGGTGCAACCCGCCGCTACCGCATCCGCACCTTTCCTCGCGAGTGTTTTTTCGATCACGCTCAAAAGCGCATCCCGGGGCAATCCGATTAATTCTGCCATTGCGCCCAGGGCAACCATATTAGGCCGCCCACCCTCAATGCCTTTGGCCAGAGAGGTCAGTGGCAACTCAACATAGCGCCCTCCCATATCGGAAATCGCCTCCGGTACGGGTATCTTGCTGTCAGCATCACCAATCACCAGGCTATCCTCATCAAGTATTATTTCGCCGACAAAGCGATCGGCGTTCTTCCAGTCGATGGCCAGCAGAATATCAAAACGATCCTTATGAGATTCAACCGGCCGGGGCGCCAGTCGAAGCAGAGCCGCGGCCTCACCGCCGCGTATCTGCGGCCCCGATGAGCGCGTCATCAGCCCATACCATCCCGCCTGGCCTGCTGCCTCGAGCAGTAAACCCCCAGCCGTCATGACACCGGAGCCACCACTACCCAGCAGGGCAATCGACAGACTGCCTATTTCTTTGTTCTTCGCATCATCATTCATGTAAATAATTCCAGGAGGCTGTTCAAGGATTGCGTACGTCCGCTATCTAAACCCGCTCATGCTAGTTGTTATAGAGCCTGATCTCAACCTAATGTTTGGGCACCAAAAAAATAAACTACAGACTAATATGCACTATATTGCATTATTGGAAAAAATTCAATAGTAATATAATACATAACAACTAAATGAAATGCCGTGGGAAGCGTTATTCCCCGGTGTAGAATCGTGGCCAACGGCGCTTGACGATCACGCCGTCACTGGCCAGCGCGTGACAACTATCGAGCATTCGTGGTCGCGTTGTATCAGCCCAGGCACCATCGCTGCTACGCTCCCTGCCGTTTTTCCACGGATAAATAGTCTGAAAAGCGGTGGTCGCAATCGGCACCAGTAGATCGACCATATGTGTGCAACCATATCGACCACCCAACAACTGTTGAGTCTGCCGCCGCCATCCAGGAGCGATACTCAGGCCAACCAGTTTTTCAAAACTCCGGGGTATGTTCGGGCAGATTTTGCTGGGCGAAAAGTCGGTGATCGCCTCAGCTGAGCGAATCAGAAATTCATCATCCATGGTCAGCCGCACACTCATGCTGTGTACCGGTTCACCCGCGGAAACCTCTCCCCGGTCATGGTTAGGAAAGGCATAACTTTTGGCATCTATAATCTGCCCTTCGATATCCCACAGGCCATCATCACGCAAAAAGCCTTCGCAGATCACGGTGCGCTTATGTATCTGTTTGCGCGGTGCGGGAGCAGAAAGAGGCATTATAAGTTTTCCTGTAATCGTTACTTTAAAGTGTGTAAATGGTGATCCATGCTGTATATCACTGCGTCCGGCAGCCCACGAGCGGGAGAACAGTATACATAGCCGAAGCCCCGGGGGCCACTACAGGATATTGTGCCTTAATCGAAACTATTTAACAGGCAATTTACGCCAAAAACCCAGGAACTTAGATGTATTGACCGCTATCCACTTTTATCACCCCGCCGGTAATCAAACGCGCAGCATCGGA
>JAAELZ010000783.1 GCA_024226105.1 Pseudomonadota bacterium
GATGACGCCGTGTCGTTCCCTGTGGATATTTAGGGAAGTGCAGATCAAATCATGAGCTCACATCTCGCACCTCAAAATCCTGCTCTCGGCGTTATAAATCTTCGCAATAGCCGTGCTATTACGTTCAATTTATGCCTTGATAGCAGAATTTTCAGTCACAATCTGCTTCGCACAGATCTAATCAGCACTTCCCCGGGATAGCTCTTCAACTCATAAACTCGTATCTTACATCTCAAAAAATGAAAAACACCTTCCGTAACGAATTTGTCTATCAGGTTTTTGCCCTGCTGATCGCCTTTATTGTCGTACATGCCGTGTATGTCAGCCTGATACGCCCTGCAGCAAGCCATCATATACAACAGGAGGCGAGCAATATGGCCGCTGACCCGGACTACATCAGCCAGGATTCGTTCTACGTTGTGATCAAGGATTACGAGCAGGAAACCTGTTTCATACTGATGTTATGGGCGCTGTCCATCCTGACTTACAAGGGCCTTGCGACCCGGCGCCAGAATACCTTGCTGGAGCAGGATCTGCTGCAACTCCCGGATGGTCTGCCAATCGGCATAGAAGATACACGCACACTGGTAGAGCAACTGCACAATCGGCCACCTGCTGAACAGACTTTTTTGCTGCCACGGGTTTTGTTGACCGGCATCGAGCGATTTAGCGCCACCCGCAACGTACAGGATGTTTCCACTGCGGTACGCGACGTTTGTCAGTCTGAAGGCGATCGCCTGGAATCCGAACTGTCCATAATCCGCTACATCGCCTGGGCCATTCCTTCGGTCGGTTTCATCGGAACCGTACGCGGTATCGGTGATGCACTTGGCCAGGCGCATCGCGCGGTTGCGGGAGACATTACCGGCGTGACTGAAAACCTGGGCGTGGCCTTCAACTCAACCTTCGTGGCACTGGTCATCAGCATTATTCTGATGTTTTTTATTCACCAGCTTCAGCTCCAGCAGGAGCGCCTGATTCTGGATAGCGAACAGTATGCGGATCACTGGTTAATTCGTAAACTGCGCGGCTAGGAGCCTGCCAGCATGAAACGCCGCCCTGTTACGCCGTTCTCGTTGTCGTTTCTCGACATCATGTTCTGCGGTTTCGGTGCCGTAGTATTGCTGGTACTAATCATTAATGCCGATACCGTACAGGCGCGCAATGAAGTTTTCGCCGACCTGCGTGCGGACGTGGTGCGAATGGAAAATGAGCTAATCATCGGAGAGGAAAACCGGGTGATTGCCCGTAACAGCCTGAAGGCCAGCGAACAGGCCCTGGTATTGACCCGGGGTGATGCGGCACGTGTACAGAACAGCCTGCTCGAAATTGAAGCCGGCCTGACAGATTTAAATCTCGAGACCAGTGCCAGCCGGTCACACATCAACAAGCTCAAATCCGACTTAAAAGGGCTGGATAAAACCACACAACAATTAAGCGCCGAACGGGAGGCACAGGGCGATAAGGTTCATCAGTACGCCGGTGAAGGCGATCGGCAGTATTTGACCGGGCTTAAGCTTGGTGGAAAACGCATCCTGATTTTGCTGGATGTCTCTGCCAGCATGCTCGACGAGACCATCGTGAATATCATCCGCCTGCGCAACCTGGATGACAACAGCAAACGCGCCGCCGAAAAATGGCAACGCGGACGAAATACCGCCGAATGGCTGATTGCCAACCTCCCTCAAAGCGCAAAATTCCAGCTTCACTTTTTTAATACCACTTCCCGGCCTGCATTAGCCGATAACCAGAACCGCTGGTTATCGGCTAATTCGCCTGCGGATATCAACGGTGTTGTCAAAGCCTTGCGCGAGCTTATCCCTGCCGGGGGCACCAGCCTCTACCAGGCTTTCAAGGCCGCCAGAAAACTTGAACCGCGACCGGATAACATCCTTTTGATCACAGACGGCCTGCCAACGCAGGGGCGCAGGACACCTTCGGGGACTACCGTGACCAGCCAGCAGCGGGTAGTACATTTTAATCGGGCGGCTGAACTGATCCCTTCCGGTATTCCCGTAAACACCATTCTGCTGCCGATGGAAGGAGATGTATACGCCGCCGCTGCGTACTGGAAACTGGCGGTCAATACACACGGCTCATTTCTCACCCCCGCGAGGGATTGGCCATGAGCCGCACGAGACGAACGCGGCGCGCAGTCGATATTTTTAATCTTTCCTTTCTGGATGTTGTTTCCTGCGGTTTTGGCGCGATCATCCTGCTGCTGGTGATGGTTAAAATCGGCGAACCACGCGTAATCGAACGCCTGACGGTCGATCTCAGCGGGCAGGTCGAGAAACTTGAAGCCGAGCTGTTTCAGATTCGGGGTGAGACACAGACACTGAATCGAAAACTAAACACGAAACAGGAACAATTGTCCGTCCATAGGGAAAAGCTGGCACGCCTCAGGGGCAATTTATCAGAGATTGAGGGGCAATATGCACGCGCTCGCAGTGACCAGGAAACCCAGGCGATTATCGAAGACAAGTTGAAAAGCGCACAACAGGAACTAAGCGACGAAATGCGCCGACTGCAGGCCAGTAGCCGGCCAAAGGCCGTGAACAACAGCCTTATCGGGGGGGTGCCGGTTGACAGTGAGTATATTATTTTTATTATTGATACTTCCGGTTCCATGAATCAGTATGCCTGGCCCCTGGTGCTGAAAAAAGTGGAAGAGGTGCTACGCATCTATCCCACTGTCAAGGGCATACAGGTGATGAACGACATGGGCAAGTACATGTTCACCTCCTACGCCGGAAAATGGATACCCGATACACCCGCCCGCCGCCGCGCCATCAACAAACGCCTGGCCGGTTGGGCACCCTTTTCAAATTCCAGCCCGGTAGAAGGCATCGAAGCGGCCATCAAGCGTTTTTACGCCAAAGATAAACGCATCAGCCTGTATATTTTTGGCGACGATTTTTCACACGGTTCAATTGAAGCCGTAGTGAACACC
>JAAELZ010000784.1 GCA_024226105.1 Pseudomonadota bacterium
AAATATCGATCGACAGCGTGTGTTGATAGCTGTTTTAACCGGGCTCGCCTACCGCATTGAGCAATTACAGACACTTGGTTTTGAGCCGGTTCGCCAGGACTGGTTGGCCTATCACGCCTATCAGGGAGTAAAAATGAGTTATCAGCATAAGAGTGAAACGCGTACTGGAACCGTGGTAGGGCTGGATGCTACGGGCGCATTGGTGCTGGAGTCAGATGGTGTGCGGATGGCGGTCAATTCCGGTGAGGTAAACAGCTTGAGGGTGGTGTCGTGAATCTGTATGTGGATGTAGGGAATTCGCGTATCAAGTGGGTGCATCATGAATCCTCCGTGGCGGCAGATTCATTGGCTGTGTTGGGCGAACAGTGGAAAGCGCTTCAATCGTTAGAAATACAGCAAATAAGCGGTAGTTGCGTACGTGGAAGTTTGATGGCGGATCAAATCGATCAGCTTGCCCGGGCTTGTTTCGGCAAAAATGTTGGCTGGCAGTCTTCTACGGCACGGGCCTGTGGTGTCACGAATGCCTATACAGAGCCCGAAGCTCTGGGGGTTGATCGCTGGTTGGCATTGATCGCCGCAAGAGCAAGGAATCCCGGCCATGCGTGCATTGTAGTGGATGCCGGAACGGCGATTACGGTGGATTTGCTTGATGCGAGTGGGTTGCACCGTGGCGGGGTGATCTTGCCGGGGGCAAAGAGCATGCTCGATACCCTGGATCGCGCCGAGCAGTTGTTTCCGGATGCAGGCAGAAATTTACACGAGTTGGCAAAATCAGCACAGGCGCTTACCCGAAATACTCAGGACGCCGTACTGGCTGGAATTATTTTTGCGGTGCAGGGTGGCGTAAGTGTGGTAATTGCGCAGCAAGCGCGGCAAATTAGCGCTAAAATTGAGGCACTACCCATACTTCTTACAGGCGGAGACTCTTCCATGCTTAAACTCGATGGTTTGCAAACGCTTCTGGTGCCGGATCTGGTGCTGGATGGCTTACGCGTGCTGGCGGAGAATCGGGAATGAAGTGGATCGTCGTGGTTTTGGTTTTGCTCAACCTGGCCGCCTGGTTGCTGGGTAAGAGGATTGATCCGGTTGCTCAGCAGAACATAAGCGCAGATCAGGCTGAAACCATTAATGCGGAGGCCATGTCGGTTATTCAGCCAGCAGAGGAAAAGGCTAAACGAAAAGTGGATGAGGCTTTGGCGCTGCAAGAAGAGAGCCTGGCGCAACTTAAGGTGGACAAGCGCGGCCAGGTACTGATGGAACCGGCGGCGTCCACCAGCGCACCTGTACAAGCTGAAAAATCGCCGCCGGCGAATAAGCCGATCGTAGTTACTTCAAATTCGTCCGTGGCTGTGGCGCAAGACCGATCTAAGCCCGATATACCTGCTGAGCCTGAGCAGAAGCCGATTACGCTTAAAAAAAAGCCTGTTCCGAAGCCCGAGCCCAAACCTGAACCTGAACCCGGGCCTCAGGCATCAGCTCAAGCTGCCCTGGCGTGTTATCGACTGGGCCCGTTTACGGATCAGAACAGCCTGGCAGGCGTGCGTCGAGCTCTTGAAAATAACGGCATTGAATATGTGGTTGATGAGAGTGCGGCAGGGAAAAAAATTAAAGCCGTACGCGTGTATATGGGAGCCTATGGCAGTACGGCTGCGATGGAGGCTGATGCGAGGCGACTTAAGTCAATGAATGTCGAGCATTATATTATTACCTCCAACAGCACGCCTCTGGTGCAGCTGGGCTATTTCATTGAACCGGCACGTGCAAAAGCGTATCAGAAAACGCTTAAGGCCAGAGGCATTGATGCAAAGGCAGAGACCATCTATCATGAAGCCAGGATAGACAGCTGGCTGGATGTGCGAATGGCCACGAAAAGCGCTGTCCAGGCACTGGATTTGCCAAAAGCCGTTGGAGTGAAAGAGCAGGCCTGCCGCTAAAATTCCGTTTTCTCTAAAGGGAAACTTAAACCTAAAATCCTCAGTTGACCGCTATGAGACTTTAATAAGTATATGAATAACAATAGAAAAACAGTATTTCCCACTTTCACTCTATGGGTGAAGGACGCTACAGGGTCCAATGCCAATTTCTCGTGGGCACTCCTATGGCGGCGCATGGCCGCGTTGTAACTACTTGAAAGGGAATGACCATTCCGCGCAGTTACGCCTTGCCCTACACCACCACAGAAGCACCCTAT
>JAAELZ010000785.1 GCA_024226105.1 Pseudomonadota bacterium
CATTTTCGGGCCGTTAACACGAAGGTCGGCTTCACCGCCCCAATACCACCACTGACGGTAGTAGTGTGAAGCATCCATGGTGACTTTCAGCAGTTCCTGAAGGTTGGCTGGAAGTTTGTTATAACTATCCATGTTGGCGAAAAATGAACCCGCCCAGGCGCCGGATATATTGTTGGTCAGGAAGTAATTGGTGACGTCCGCCCAGCCAACCGTGTAATCCTCAGTAATACCGGACCATGCGATACCATCGAGTTCGCCCGTCTGAACGGCTACCTCAATATCTTCCCAGGGCAAAGTGACTGGAACCACGCCGAACTGCTTGAGGAAGCGACCCGCGGTCGGGAAGGTAAATACACGCTTACCTTTTAAATCGGCGAGGCTGTGAATCGGATCTTTTGTCGCAAAATGACAGGGATCCCACGAACCTGCTGAAATGTGCTTCACGCCAACTTTGCTGTATTCGGCATCCCAGATCTCATTCAGCCCATACTGATTGAATAACACAGGCACATCGAGCGAATAGCGACTGCCGAACGGAAAATAGCCGCCAAAAACCGTCACTTCAGTGGGTGAAGCCATGGAATCATCATCCGACTGCACCGCATCGATAGTACCTTTTTGCATCGCCCGGAATAACTCGCCGGTCGGTACCAGTTGATCTGCAAAATACAGCTCGATCTCCATCTCGGCACCGGCAATTTTGTTAAAGCTGTCAATCGCAGGTTTTATGACATGCTCTGCCAGTGCGGGACCGGCATAGGTCTGCATCCGCCATTTAATTTTGGATTTTGACTGCGCGTGAATAGCGGGTGCCGCAAGAACCGAGGCACCGGCTACACCGGCAGAAGTGAGAAACTTACGTCTTGTTGTCATGCTTATCTCCTATGTGGTTATGTTAGTAAAGCTATTGCTGGGGTCTTTAGGGAGCCCTTTAGCCGTTGTAAATATAATTTGGCAGCCAAAGAGC
>JAAELZ010000786.1 GCA_024226105.1 Pseudomonadota bacterium
GTTTACAAAAAAGTTATTCCCATTGGTTCGCCCGATCGGGGCGATGTGATGGTATTCCGTTTTCCGGAGAATACCAAAATCAACTTTATCAAACGCGTGGTCGGATTGCCCGGTGATCATATCCGGGTGGTGGGCCGGACCCTGTATATCAATGGCCAGAAAACAGCACAGAAACTGGTTGACGAGAATCACCAGACTAATGATCGGGGTGGTTATGTCTCGAATCGTTACGAAGAAAGCCTGGACAGTGTAAACCACAGCATTTTGCTGCGCCGGGGTGGCCGGGGCTCAAAAGGTTTTGATGGCGTGGTGCCGAAAGGACACTATTTTGTGCTCGGCGATAACCGGGATAATAGCCGGGACAGCCGGTATTGGGGTTTTGTACCTGAAGAAAACCTGGTCGGGCGGGCATTTTTTATCTGGTTTGCCTGGGATGTAGTGAACGGTGGCGGTGTGGATTGGAGTAGAATTGGTGGCTCGATCAAGTAAATAGAATTATATTTAGCTGTCTGATAAAGGAGGTAAAACAGTGATTTCATCTAAAGTTTTAACCCGGCAACGCGGATTTACAACCGGGTGCGTACTCGTCAGCCTGCTCTTTTTTAGCTTTAGCGGGTATCTGGGGTTTCGGCTGGGCGGGCCTTATATTGAATACCGAATGCTTGCAGGCGCGATGGATGATTTGGTCAAACATGAGGATTTCGGCACACTCAATAACACTCGCATCCGCAGCAGGTTATCTGAATCAGTGCGTAGAAGTTCCGGCATTAACCCATCGACCCTGAATTTGAAAAAAGTTGTCTATGTCGTTGTGCGCGATGGTCGCAAAGTGGTAGGGTGTAACTATGAAGTGGCGGTCGAGCTGTTCTACAATATAAGCGCATTAATGCATTTTAAGCATGAGAGCATCGCTCAACCACGTACTCAATAGGCAGGCTTCCCGGGGAACGATACATGCCCGAGCCTGTTCATGATAGCCGGAAGATGAGTACGGGATTACGTAAGTTGCAGGCACGTCTGGGTTATCTATTTGACGATTCCAGGTATCTCGAGATGGCGCTGACACATCGTAGCGCACACAAAAACAATAATGAACGCCTGGAGTTTTTAGGCGATGCGGTTCTTGGCTTGGTGATTGCCAGGGCATTGTTTGAACGATTTCCGGATGCGCGTGAGGGAAAGCTGACACGCATGCGTGCCAGGCTGGTGCGGGGTGATACCCTGTCGGAAATTGCCGAAGAGATTGAGGTACAGACGCATTTGATTCTCGGCGAAGGAGAACTTAAAGCCGGCGGCAGGCAGCGCAGCTCTATTCGTGCCGATGCGCTCGAAGCTATATTTGGTGCGATTTACCTGGATGCAGATTCCCAGAAAGTACGTGAGGTGATTCTCAAGCTTTATGAGTCACGACTGGCGGAGGCGAATCCGGATATCGAAAAAGACCCGAAAACTCTTCTACAGGAAGCGGTGCAAAAGCAGGGCAAAGCCTTACCGGAATATCAGATATTAAGCAAATCAGGGCAGGCCCATGATCTGGAATTTATGGTTGAATGCCGGTTGAGAGATATGGATATAGCAGAAACGGCAAAGGGCAAAAGCCGGCGCAATGCCGAGCAGACCGCCGCACAGCGGATGCTGGCGAAAATCAATCAAATTTGATGAGATCACAATGAGCAGATCCTGTTTTTACCACGATTATTATCGATTAACAGCATGACGAAACAAGACAAACGGGCTAAGAAATTTGGCTTTGTAGCGCTGGTTGGGCCACCCAATGCGGGCAAATCCACCCTGATGAACCATATGATCGGCACCAAAATTGCCATCACATCACGTAAACCGCAAACCACGCGTCACCGTATTCTGGGCATCAAAACGACCGATGATGCGCAAATAGTATTTGTGGATACCCCGGGCATTCATGACCCGGGTAAGCGTCAGCTCAACAAGGTGATCAATAAAACCGCGATCAATAGCCTGGAAGACGTTGACATCGTTTTGTTTATGATGGATGACCGCGGTTGGAACGAAGAAGTCGAGCTCGCTTTTTCGGCCATCGGGAAACCCAAAGCACCGGTCTATTTGCTGATCAATAAAGTGGATAAACTGGGTGACAAAAAAGCACTGTTGCCAATGATTGATGCGGCACAAAAACGCCATGATTTCGAACAGATCATTCCCCTTTCTGCTATGCAATCCCGGGATACAGACGCGCTCTGGAAAACATTGCTGGCCGCGTTGACGGCGGATGATATGGGCTATGGTTTTCCCCCCGACCAGGTGACCGATAAAAGTCAGCGCTTTCTGGCGTCTGAACTGGTGCGTGAACAATTGTTTCGCCAGCTCGGCCAGGAATTACCGTATGCCACCGCCGTGGAGATAACCCGTTTTGAGGTGGAAGACGACGATTTTGTATCGATGGATATGACGATCTGGGTCGACCGTGACGGTCAAAAAGGCATTATCGTTGGCAAAAAAGGGGCAAAGCTCAAAGAAATCGGTACCCGGGCGCGTGAGCAGATGCAGGCCCTGTTTGGGAAGCGTGTGCATGTCTCATTGTGGGTAAAGGTCCGCAAAGGCTGGGCAGATAACGCGCGAATGTTGAAATCACTTGGGTATACCGAGTAGGGTACAGGCTACCTCCTCCTTTAATGAAGGGTGATCGAGGGGGAGAGCAAACGAGAGGAGCTTGAGATGGCGACCAATAGAATAACTTTTCAGCGTGCTCGACAGGTATTCAAATCTCTTCTGGCCCTTTTTTATCAACCAGGGGCATTCTTATCCGCTAAGGCCCGACAGGGGCGCGTCAATAATTCCCCTCATAACGGCTAAGCGCATGCGGGTTAACCAACAGCCTGCTTATGTACTGCATACCCGGCCCTGGTCGGAGACCAGCCTGCTGGTTGATGTATTTACGCATGAACATGGGCGTTTTCGTTTGCTTGCCAAAGGCGCCCGACGCCAGAAGACAGGTCAGCGAGCTTTGTTACAGCCGTTTCAACCGCTGATTATTTCATGGACAGCCAGGCGCAGTCTCGGCACCTTAACCGGTGTGGAAATGCGTATGAATTTTCCGCGTCTGCGAGAACAGCATTTGGCTTCGGCGTATTATATGTCGGAACTGTTGTTCAAGTTTCTACACGCCTATGATGCCCACGAATCTTTGTTTGAGGCCTATGATGAAGCGATAGGGAAGCTCTGTGAGACGCAGGAACCTGAATCAGTATTGCGTAGTTTTGAGTGCAGCCTGTTGAGCGAAGTAGGCTACGGCTTACAGCTGGAGCATGATGCCGGTAGTTTAGAACCCGTCGATGTTAATGCGCGCTACTACTATTACCCGGAGAAAGGCCCGGTTAAAGTGCGGGAGCATGATAGCCAGGCGGGTTTAACGGTTTCCGGCCGCACCCTGCAGGCGCTATCAAGCAAGATCTTTGATAATCAGCAGGTACAAAAAGAGAGCAAGCAGTTGCTGCGTATGTTGTTGACCCGCCAGGTCAAAGGGCGACTGTTTAGTACGCGTACGGTTTACGCGCAAATGCTTAAATCTCAGACAGGTAAACGTCCGTTGAAATGAGGATAGAAACCGGTATTTTCAGCCCAGGTGCTGTTGGAGAAAGATGCCAATGCTTAACCGACCCGCTATATCAAAGTAGCATCACGCAAATTATGGCTGTATCGCTATCATTATTTGCAAATTGTATACTGCAATGAGGAATTGCAGTCGCTACAATGGCGCTTGCCAAAAATTACGCCACTTTAGTTAAAAGCACTATGGTTCAACTTTTCGCCGATCGTATTCAGGATGTGCCGCGTTTGTTTATTCGGGAGATACTCACCGTTGCCTTGCAACCGGATGTCATTTCCTTCGCCGGGGGGGCTACCAAACCGCCTGTTATTTCCAGTAGATGAAATCAGGGAGGTAACGCCTGGGCCGGGTGCTGCATGCAATGCTGGTAGATCTGGATGGCCCATAATTACGTCACAAAAAGCGCCCCTCTGTAGTAAAGAGGGTTGGGGGAGATTTAGGAGATAACAGAAAACATTGAAACATCAGAGCTTTACCACTATCAAAATCCCCCTCAGTCCCCCTTTGTCAAAGGGGGAGGTATCACGGCCTTAGTTAACTTAATGCCGCCATTCCTGCTTCCAGAATATCCATCACCTCGGCCACGTCTTCCTGCCGGCAGGTGCCGACTGAAATTCGGAACCAGTCGCCGTAGCTTGTGGCCCCGAACCAGGAAAACGGCAGCACTCCGATCTTGACCGTATTGAGCAGGTAGGCATGCACTGCATCGGTATCTTCCAGTACAGTGCCATCAGGTGTTGTTTTACCCACCAGGTTTACTTTAACCGTCAGGTAGATCGCTGCCTGCGGCGCGATCGCATCAACAGGATAGCCTTTGGATTTAAGTGCCATAAAGCCGTCATAAAACCCCTGCAGGCGTGATTGCAGTTCGGCGCGAAACTGATTCAGGTAGGTATCCACCGCATCCGTATCCAGCAAAAACTTGCCCGCTGCAACTTGTTCGGGTTTGGGGGCCCAGGCACCGATGTGCGCGATGAAAGCAGTCATTTTGGGCAGTATATGCGCCGGAGCCGTTGCCCAGCCGACGCGAATACCGGTGCCGGCGAAGGATTTTGACAAACCATCGATAAATACCGCGTAATCTTTAATTTCAGGGCAAACTGTCAGGGGGTGATGAAACTCAACATCGCCAAAGGTGAGTAACCAGTAAACCTGGTCAAACATGACATAAAGTGGTTTTTCATCCGTAGAACGACGCTTGTTGACATCAATAACCATTTCGCAGATTTCTTTCAGGCGTTCGCGCGTGAAAACCGTACCGGTCGGGTTTTGCGGCGAACAAAGTGCCAGCAATTGTGCATCATCAAGATGCGGGCGTAGCTCTTCAGCCGTCGGCATAAAATCGTTTTCAGGCGAGGTTTCAACGATGGTCGCTTCGGTATTGGTGAGCAGGGTATAGTAATCGTTGTTCCAGGATGGGCCGGGGAAGACAACCTTGTCGCCGGGATCAACAATCACTTTGTAACAGGCGTAAATTAAAGGGCGCGAGCCACTGGCAATCTGGATGTCTTCGGCCGTGTAATTCAGTCCGCATATCCGGTTGAGGGTTTGCGCAACGCCGTCACGAAATTCAGGAACACCAAAGGCACCCGGATAATTCGTTTGATTGTCGTTATAAGCCTTGATGGTCTCGGCTTTGAGTAGATCCGGAATGGGAAATATGTCTGAATCAAAATCACCGACCGTAAAGTTAAAAATTTTCTCACCCGCGGCTTTCTTTGCATTGATTTGCGCGGCAATGGTGAGAATGGGAGAGGTGGTAATGTCTTCTGCGAGTTTGGAGAGTTTCATGTGTTTATTTCAGAGAATAATTTTTTCAGGGTTTTTTAATGATCACGCCAAACGCTCGACGACCATTGCCGACTAGTTTAGTCGTATCGCCGGTGGTAAACCAGCGGTCAGGCCCTCCAGATTGCTCAAATTTCCAGTTTTCCAGTATTCATTCTGCCATCTGTGCCGCCGGGCCTATAAGTTTTGTGCTGCTGCTCAAGTGCGTCGTGATTTGATCACAGCTTAACAACAGCTGCGATTTTCGTGCAAAACAAATACGCGTTTGCGAATCATTCTTTGCTAGTACTCTAATTTAAGTGCTACTATTTCGGTGTTAGTAATTGCTGCGTCACTTCGTTCCTCGCAATGACCCGAAAAATAGATTTTGAATCAGTATGTTAAAAAATAAATTGGCGATATCGATACTAGCTGCCTGTAGCAGTCTGCTGTTGTTATCGTATAGTGCCAACAGTGCACAAGTCCTCAAATGGGTGGATGACAATGGCAAAGTTCACTACGGCGATGTATCGTCTCAGCAAGGCCAGGGGCGGGTGATAGAGCTGAATATCAGTTCATACGAAGCGGTCAGCATTATTCAATCTGAAGCCATCAAGAGCGACAGTGTAGTGATGTATTCAACCGACTGGTGCGGATACTGTAAACAGGCCCGGCGCTATTTTGAGAAAAATGATATCGATTTTGTCGAATACGATATCGAGAAGAACCGTACGGCCCGGCGAGCCTATAAAAAACTGGGTGCGAAGGGCGTGCCGATTATTCTGGTTGGAAAACAGCGTATGAACGGCTTTAGTGTGGCCGGGTTTAACAGGATTTATAAGCAGGTGAATTGAAATTGAAATCGGGGCTGTACGACCACTCGAAGTAGGGTGGATAAGCGCAGCGCATCCACCAATTTTAAATACGAGTGCAATTCCCCTACTAAAACAGGAGGTGGGGATTGCTCCCCCCCCTTTGCCAAAAGGGGGGTTGGGGGTATTTTGGAA
>JAAELZ010000787.1 GCA_024226105.1 Pseudomonadota bacterium
CAATCTGGCTCGATTCCTCAGGTTACGACCTTAAACAGGTTAAACCCTTGGGGCTGCCTCCCGAAAAACCCGAAGCTCCATCCATGCTAATGGGCAAGCAAGCCAGGGCCTTGTTCAAAGATGATCGTTTCGAAGCCAGTAACGAGCAGCAACGGGTCATTGAACTGCTGCAACAGAAGCCTGGCACCAAGGATAGAGGCGGCAGTATAAGTGGTGCGGTGGTGAAGGCGATGTCCTCCTGGATTTCAGGCGTATTGCGCAACCCAGATAATCAACAGCAGGCTACAGGTGGCGGTCATCAGCAGGAAGAGCCTGCGAAAAGATCATTCAAAGACTTTCTGGCGCACCATATAATGCTCTCAAGATTGGGTGCCTTTCTGGGGCGCAGGCAGGCAAAGTACCTCAATAAGATGATGGATATGTTTGATCAGGGCAACCTTGATCAGGCGCTAAGATATGCCATTCCACTGAGCGATCTGCGTGATGCCTTAAACGAGCAGACCGCAGCACTAGGTAAACCCAGTGCCAGGGATAGCCTGGATATCAATCAAAACCGCAGTCAATCTAGTGGTACCATCTTTTTAGCTGATCAGATGGAGAAAAGTCTGCGTGAATTGTATGAAAGGCACTTCAGAAATCTTGATCGTCTGGGGCGTCACAAAGAGGCCGCCTTTATCCTGGCAGAATTGCTAAGAGAGTATGACCGGGCAGTAGACTATCTTGAAAAACACGGTGAAAAGAGACTGGCTGCTGAACTTGCCGAGGGGCAGCAGCTTCATCCGGCAAAGGTTATTAAACAGTGGATGGTAGCCGGTGACAAACGGCGGGCCATCCAGGTTGCCAGGCTTTCAAACTGCTATGCGGAAGCGCTTTCAGTATTGGAAAAGTGGGACAAGAAAGCCGCAGACCAGTTGCGCCGGGAGTTTGCGGAGATACACGCCAGGGCAGGTTGTTTTGAAGTAGCGGTAGAGATCATCTGGCCTCTGCGCCAAGAGCATGAAGAGATGGTTCAATGGGCAAGAATAGCCGTAGACCAAGGAGGTGGCGCAGGTGCCAGAATGCTGGCCAAATACCTCTCAATTGCACCTGATCCTGAAAATGAATACCTGCTCAAGGCGCAGATGCTGCTCAATAACAGAGGGAGA
>JAAELZ010000788.1 GCA_024226105.1 Pseudomonadota bacterium
AACAAAGGCTACAGGCAAAGCCCGAGACTAAACATGCCGCGCAAGCTGAAGCATCGGATAAAGCTAAACCGGAAGAACAGGCAATGTGCAGCGTTGGCGTCGCCGGCGTAGATATCGACCCCTACGGCAATGTACAGGCCTGCATGCACCTGCAGGAAAGCGCAGGCAACCTTCACGAGCAATCCATCCAGGATATCTGGAACAACGCCCCCCTGTTTAAGCGCGCCCGGGAAAAAGCCGTTGCTGCCGCGAAGCAGTTTTCCGACAACCCCCCAGAACAATACGGCGCCCCGCTGTTTTGTATCGCCGTTGAGGAAAACGCCAATAAAGGCTGCGGTGGTTGCAACAGCGATTGCAATTCGTAGAAAGCGCCTCCACCGCCTCATGTCAGGCGACTGTAAAACTACCCAGGCCCCCGACTCCGGGCAAACGATCAAAGAAAATCAGGGCGTTCTGAGGCTGTCTGGCCAAAAAAGAGCATCGACGCGGGAATGGGCTCGGGCGGCTTCGTCAGCCCGACCTTTCAGTGGTTTAGCTTGTGCCGCCGCGGTAAATGCGCGCTCGTAACCGTCAATGGTGTGCAGAGCTGACACGTACTATCCCGCTGTCGCATCACCTTTGCGGCCCAGTTGAGCTTAGCAGCCTCTATCTGAATTAAGAGAATCAAGCCTTTCAGACAGGCACTCATTTTAACCCGGATGGCATAGCCAATTTGTTTTGCTCACCGTATTTGGTGATATCAGATTAACCGGGGAAACAATCACAAATCCCGATGCTGCACCTGTACATTGGGCACTACCTGCCGGAGCCTTTCCGCCAGACGATTAGCGGTATAAACGGAACGATGATGCCCGCCGGTACAACCGATGGCAAGCGTCAGATAGCTGCGATTATCAGCATCAAACGCGGGCAGCCATTTTTCCAGAAACTGCGCGATGTCATCACTCATTTTGTGCACATCCGGCTCTTTTTCAAGGAAATCAACCACCCGCTTGTCCAGCCCGCTCAGGTGTCGAATCGAGGCATCCCAATGCGGGTTAGGCAGGCAACGCACGTCGAAAATAAAATCGGCATGACGGGGTGGACCGTGTTTAAAACCGAACGATTCAATCGATAACATCACTCCCTGTTTACTGCGCCCCACAATTTGTCGAATTTTTTCACGTAATTCGTGCGGTGTCAGCTTGCTGGTATTGATGGTGTGATCAGCCGCCTTTCTCAGCGGGGCAAGCAGCGCCACTTCCTTATCGATACTTTGCATGAGATTTGTCGACTGATCTGACAAGGGGTGTTTGCGTCGAGTTTCACTATATCGACGCAACAAAACGTCCGGCGTTGATTCGAGAAATATCAGCTCGGTAAAATCATCAATTAGCTTTTCCCCTTCGGCATGACCCTGCAATACCTGCAGAAAATCCAGGTTTCGCGAATCAATGCTCACCGCAGCGCGTTTGCTGCGCGTGGTATCTTCGAGCTGCCGCGAGAATTCCGGCAGTAAGGTAAGCGGCATATTGTCAATACAGTAATAGCCAATATCTTCGAGAGATTGCAGGGCAACACTTTTACCCGCACCGGACAGGCCACTTACAACAACGATATTTTTGTGAATGTCCTGCATAAGATCAAAATGGGGCGAACCTGCCTCCAGGCTCACCCCGCTCCCGGAACTTCGCTGATTACACGGCGCGTTTCAGCCCACCTTCTGCGCGATGGTGGTCATTTAGTTTGGCCTTGTGCTTAAGCACCTGACGGTCAAGTTTAGCGATCATGTCATCAATGGCAGCATACATGTCATTGGCCGTTCCAGTCGCATGAATTGAGGCCCCCTTGGTATGAATATTTGCCTCGGCAAGGTTATCTTCTTTCTCCACGTGCAGTACAACCTGAGCATTTGTCACGTGATCGAAATGCCGGATAATCTTTTCCATTTTCTCGCTGACATACTGCTTCAGTGCATCAGTAATATCCATGTGTTGACCGCTAATTGAGATTTGCATAAGCTGCTCCTTTTCTAAAAGTGTGGCATGAAGTCCGCCACCGGTTTGACAGGGTCTCCGTATACGGGAGACGGGAATTTTTTAACGGATGCAAAAGTCGGTGCATGGCTGCCTTCTTTTACAAACTGAAAATTGATCGCTCTATGAATATGATGCGTATCGGGCAAAATGGTTGTGCAGCCGTGCGCACGGCTAACCACTGGTTTTTGATGTTGTAATATTCTGGCCGCCTGAATTACTGGCGAATGGGAGAGGGGTGGTGTGTGTGTGGTTCGAAGGCTAAGCTTCATGACCCACATCAATTCGTTCTTTTACCATACTACCCATTTTATACCACCTATCGAAGACAAACTCAAATGCCAGCTTAACTAATTGTATGAAATTTTGACCTTCGTCAATCACCTGCTGATTTTGCCAAAAATATTTAACAAACAATCCAGCCAAACGCCTCCTACAGATTAAAGTCATCTCCCAGGTACGCTGACCGGGCTCTTTTATCGGCCAATATCTCAGCAGGCGTACCGCCGATTAGAACCTTGCCATCGGTTAAAATATAGGCTCGATCACAGATGCCCAGTGTTTCACGCACATTGTGGTCGGTAATCAACACGCCTATTCCACGTCTTTGCAACAGGCGAATCACGCGCTGGATATCTTTGACTGATAGCGGGTCAATGCCCGCAAAGGGCTCATCCAGTAAAATAAAGGCCGGCTCCAGGGAAACCGCGCGGGCGATTTCCACGCGGCGGCGCTCACCCCCTGATAGAGTCACACCCAGTGCATGCTGCTTGTGCTCAACTCCGAACTCCTCCATCATCGAAAAAGCAAATTTCTTGCGTGTTTCAGGGTTGCCCCTGCCGGTGGCTTCAAGCACCGCCAGAATGTTTTCCTCCACGGTCAAGCGTCGAAAAATAGACGCTTCCTGGGGCAAATACCCAATGCCCATGCGCGCCCGTTCGTGCATCGCCAGGCTGCCAATGGGCTGGTTGTTGAAATAAACCTCCCCGCCATTGTTGCGAATCAGGCCGATCAACATATTAAAACTGGTGGTTTTTCCTGCTCCATTCGGCCCAAGCAAACCGACAACTTCACCACTACTCACCTTAAGCGTGACTTTATCGACAATCGTTTTGCCGCGGATGATTTTTATCAGATCCTGCCCCAGTAGTGTATTTCCACTCAGGGCCGGGCGTACTGCTCCCTCCGGTTTTTGTTCAACACTCATACTTCGCCTAGTTACGGGGCTGGATAACAATGCGCGGGCGCGCCGTATTCTCTTCAACTGCAGCAGGCGTCTCTGTCCCGCCATCGGCCGTGGGCTGTACTTTGGTACTGGTCTGTTTTTTCTTTCCGCTTCGTACTTTGACCTTCTCGGTGAGCATGTTATAGACAATCTTTTTACCGGTGACCGTATTTGC
>JAAELZ010000789.1 GCA_024226105.1 Pseudomonadota bacterium
CCAAAATGATGCGTCACTTTCACACCCGGTCAGACCAGAAAAACCTCACCGGCAACGCTGGGCTGGTACACTTTGGCCGCTTTGCCCAAAAACTCGGCCTGGCCGATATTTTGAGCCGTACAATCGACATTACGCGCGGCGATAACGCCCAATACCAGGTTGCCGATGTTGTGATGATGCTGATGTTCGGCGTACTGGCCGGTGCCAAACACATCAGCCACTTGACCATCTTGGGCTGTGATACCGTTCTCACAACCCTTTTCAGATGGGGCCGGTTTCCTTTTGCCACCACTTTCAGCCGTGTCTTTAAACTTTTTTCACACCGCACCTGCAACCAACTGGCACAGGCCGAAAACATCGCGCGCCGTAAAGTGTGGGGCAAAAAGTGGTTTGGCAAAATCACACTTGACATAGATTCGACTGTGCGCGGTGTTTTCGGTCAGCAGGAGGGAGCTGAAAAAGGCTATAACCCTAAAAAGCCAGGGCAGAAAAGCTATCATCCCCTGCTGTGCTTTGTCGCTGAAACCCGCGAATGCCTGCACAATTGGTTTCGATGCGGTTCGGCCTATTCGGCCAACGGCTGTGTCGAATTTATCAAGGAATGCCTTGAACGACTTCCTAAACGGGTTTGGAAAGTCGTGGTGCGCGCTGACAGTGCTTTTTTCAGCGGTAATCTGTTGACGCTGCTGGAAGAAAAGGGCTGTCAATTCATTATCAAAGTCAAGCTTATTGGGCTTGAGAAACTGCTGCAAGCCCAAAAGTGGCGCAAAATCGCCAATAAACCCGGCTTTGAAAGCACGCGCTTTGAATATAAATGCGCGGGTTGGAAACATGCCCGTTGTTTTGTGGCCATTCGTCAGATCATATTAGTAGAGGATCAAAATGACCCGTTGTTCAACCTGCCAAAAGTACAATATGAATACTTTTGCTATGTGACCAACCTGGATTTATCCCCTATGGCTGCCCACAAATATTATGGTCAACGCGCCACCAGTGAAAACTGGATTGAATGGTGCAAAAATCACATGGCTGCCGCCACCTTTTTAACCAATGACTTTTGGGCCAACTCAGCGTTGTTCCAGACCGGCATCCTAGCCTACAACCTATTGGTGTGGATGATGTGGCTCAATGATAAAAACGGCTTTCACCAGGAACCTGACACCATTCGTATGTGGTTGATTCAAGTACCGGCGATGCTCCAGTACCGGGGTCGTCAGTGGTTTTTAAAATTGTCAAAGAGC
>JAAELZ010000790.1 GCA_024226105.1 Pseudomonadota bacterium
GGCCTGTTCCCGGGCATCGATATACGGTGAGCCAATCCCCACGCCATCTCCTATATCCGCCAGTTTGATGGCTTTGACAGGGCAAACCTGAACGCATTGCCCGCATTTGATGCAGGCCGCGAGGAATTTTTGTTCGGTCAGCGCGCCAGGAGGGCGTAGGCGTGTCACCCAGCCCTTAACAGATGGGATGATTCCAGCCAGCGCACCGGCAGTTACGGTGCCCAGCAGCGCTATGGTGCGCATAAACTGGCGGCGCTTTTTTTGATCCCGGGTTAGTCTTTTAGCAGCCATTTGCTTAGCCCTGTTGAGATTCGAGCAGGAGTTGTAATGTGCTTTTTTCCTCAGCGGGCTCAGCACGTTTTTCATGTTCCAGCAGTTGTGGAGAGTGATCCTCTACCAGCAGCATGGGCTCTGAAAAGGGTGCCAGGCGTTCCAGGAAATCCAGTACTTCAAGCACCGGAGAACCTTTAAAAAACTGCGCATAGGGTACGTCCTGCCAGATACGATCCGCGTAGGCCGTCAATTTATAGGGCGTGTCGCCGACATCGTTACCGTCACGATCAAAGCCCTCGTAATCACTCCAGTAATTATCTTCCCAAATATTTCGCATGGCGTGCCCGCGGCCACCGACCGCGATCTGAGTCAGGTTGCCTGCAAAATTGTTTTTTCTAAACTCATTGCTGTGCCAGGGGTTCAAAAAGCGCACTCCGATGCCGTTATAGGCGATCAGGTTATTCTCAAAAATGTTGATAGTATCCGGCTGGTACGGCGATACATCAATGTAAAACCCGGTTGCGCAATACAGCACCTGGTTATCTTCAATGATCAGGTCAGAGGTTTCCTTAAAGCC
>JAAELZ010000791.1 GCA_024226105.1 Pseudomonadota bacterium
GCAATATACCCTGTAGCGTCCTTCACCCATAGAGTGAAAGTGGGAAATACTGTTTTTCTATTGTTATTCATATACTTATTAAAGTCTCATAGCGGTCAACTGAGGATTTTAGGTTTAACCTAGAATCATCAGTTGCCAGCCTTCTTTGGCACAGTGACAATACGCGTGTTGCCAGGTTCGGGATGAGTCACTGCGGCAAAATCAGGAATCGACTGTTATTGGTGAGTAAATGGGTACGATCCAATTGATGACGGTATGACCAGCCTGTCCATTGATCACGTGCACCACATTTTAAACTGGCTTGCGCTGGACAGGAGAGAACAAATTGGCCGGGCAGTGCCGGGGCTTTGTGGTTTTAGCAGTGGCTTTTACTACTATTCTCCTTGCCGGGGCAAGCAGACACCTACAAACAAAAAGTAACTACCTTGCCACCACTGGTTTTAATTGCGGGGCATAACTCACCAACATCCATCTTCCAGAGTTCGTCCTGGTACACACCGTCTTCACCTTCAAAATAGAGAATATCGCCGATCAGGCGCAGCTCGTCGGGATCCAGGCCAACAACCCCGGGTATGCTATCCAGAAGCATTTTAGTGCTCGCAGGCGTACCGAGAGTAGTCCAGAATTCTTCGCCATGCACATCGTCATCGGCTTCAAAATACACGGTGCCATTGACTGCAAGCATATCGTCCGCATCAGAGTCACCTGGCCGACTATTGATGTCCTTTAACAGAACAGTACCCGATTGTGTGCCATCTGATGTCCATAGTTCTTCACCATAGTCTTTGTGGTCCATGAAAAAATAGAGTCGACCAGAAGCTGCAATAAAATCTTCAGGATGCTCATCGTCTACCTCTATACCGTCTTCGACAGCAAAATCGGTAACTGCAGCCGTGCCGAGTTCGGTGCCATCAGACGACCACAGTTGCAGGCCGTCAGGGTTTTTCCTGGCAAAGAAAAAGAGTGTGGAATCCAGTTTACGAAAAAAGCGCTCAATATTATCAAAGCCGCCTACGACCATTTCGGTACCGATGGTTGTACCATCCGTTTTCCATAGGGCTGGGTTGTCAGAATCATCCCAGCCCCTGAAATATATTGTGGAGCCGATTTTAATAAGGCTCCTGGGTCCGTTATTGGAAACAGGGCTGACATCAGCAAGCACGGTAGTGCCTATGGTTGTACCGTTTGATTTCCAGAGCTTTTCACCATCACCTGATACTTCGGCGCCAAAATAAAAAACACTGCCATCCTCAAAAAAATGTCGTGGCCGGCCTTCGTCATCCACATCATAAAACAAAGAGGTGCCTTCTGCCGTTCCATCGGTCTTCCAAATCGAATCATTATGGGTTACATCCTCAAACCCGAAATACGTGGTGTTGCCCAGTGTAACAAACTCAAGATCTTCACCCTCCACACCATCATTTGTACTGGTGAGCGCAAACGTGCCGTCAGCCGTTCCATCGGTTCGCCATATTTCCAGGTTATCCGATGATGATTCAGCCATGAAGAATGCCAAACCATTAGCTGTATATAGGAGATCGGGGCCATCATCCAGAACATCGATACTTGCGCCAGAATATCCCGGGAAAATGTCCTTTACCAGGGTTGTGCCGCCTTCAGTGCCGTCGGAAATCCACAGCTCTTTTCCATGAACGCCATCATCTGCGTACAGCAATAGCTTGCCGTTAAGTTTCGTAAAATAGTTGGGTGACGAACTATTTGTGGCCTGGTTTATATCCAGTAGCAGCGTGGTTCCGACCCCGGTGCCGTCAGTGCTCCATAGTTCGCCCTGTCCACCTAAGGCATCTTCATCACTCTGGGAAAACCCAAAATAAACCTTGCCATCATAGTCAATAAACTGATCGATGGGAGACCAGGGCTGTCCATCATTAACAGTAAAAACATTTTTCAGTAGATCTGTGCCGACTGCAGTGCCATCAGATACCCACGGCTCATATCCGTTGGTTGCATCGTAGTTTCGAAAATAGATTCGTGATCCATCTGAGTACAGCTGCTCGGGTGGATTGTTTGCATCAGTTGCCACTACTTTCAGCAACGCGGAGCTGCTGCCATCATATTTCCAAAGTTGCCGGCCGTTGGTGTCGTCTACGGCGGTAAAAAACAGATTAGAACCCAAAACCACAAAATCTCTGGGGGTTGAGCTATCGGTACCAACCCAGAGATCTTCGACCATTTCGGTGCCGGCCAAAGTTCCGTCTGTTTTCCACAATTCCCGACCGTTCGCCTGCGTGTGGGCCGAAAAAAACAGTTCACCATTAAATTCAACAAAATTATCCGGGTTAGCTGATCCTGATCCAATTGAGTGAATGTCTTTCACCATCACTGTGCCCGCTTCAGTACCGTCTGATTTCCACAATTCCGTACCTTCTGAACTGGTAGTCGCACGAAAATATATTTCCCCATCAAACACAGTCAGTCGGCTCGGGTTACTACTTGAAGAAGGATCTGAGTTAATATCCTTTACCATTTTTGTGCCAGCTCCGGTACCGTCTGACTCCCACAATTCAAATCCATCGGTGTCATTTCTGGCGTTGAAATACACCTTGGAACCGAGTACCACAAAATTGCCCGGGTCAGCTGATCCAGTTGAGTGAATGTCTTTCACCATCACCGTGCCCACTTCAGTACCATCCGTTTTCCACAGCTCCCATTCATCTGCTATTGTACGGGCAGAGAAAATTACCTCTGACCCTAATACGGTTAAATTCTGGGGTCCTTCGTTGCTTATATTGTTGTCATTTATATCTTTTAGCATCACGGTGCCGCTTTGTGTGCCATCGGTTTTCCATAATTCACTGCCGTATATACCATCGTTTGCAACAAAAAACAGGGTTGTACCCATGGAGGCATAGTTTTGGTTTGAACCCCCGTTGATTCCCGAATGTATCCCCGGGTAAATGTCTTTTACCAACGCGGTTCCATTTGCCGTACCGTCGGTTTTCCATAATTCACGATCAGTGGGGCCGTCTTTGGCAGAAAAATACAACTCACCATTGTGTACGAACAGGTTGGATGGCATTGAGTCCGAAGGTACCTGGTTTATGTCCTTAACAAAAACCGGGCGGTTCGCAAAAGACAAACTGGAAAACGCCAGAACAAAAGCACCCAATATGAACGCTACCAAAGATCGGATGTAAGGACTAGTTGTATACATAGCTCCTCCGCAAGTTGAATTGAGTTCCCGCCCTCTGTAGAGCTATGAACCATAAAAGATGGTAAACGCTCTGATCCCCTAAATCAAGGAATATTGATTAGATCAAAGCCCTGTAATTCCCCCGGAAACCATCCCGAAATCCACTACACGATCACCTTTACTCGCTGTGAAGGAATTTCGGAGGTTGAGTGATTGTGCAATATTCCGTGTAACTCTCGACATTTCCTATAAATAGTGTAAACCGGAACTAACCATGCACAGGATTCAAACCGGCTCAGGGCTTACATTCTTCCAGGATGCGTTTCAGCCTGGATACGTTCTCAATAATTTCCTCATTCCCGTAAACGCAAAAACTGATTAAAAGCCCCCTCTGTTTGTTTCTGCCTGCATAATACGTAGACAACGCTGACACCATAATATTGTCCGCCCGGGCGGCTTTTGCAATGGCTATATCATCACAGCGATCGGGCAGCCTGGCCGCAAAAAGCATACCGGCCTGATGATCATCAAAGGTAACTATTCCACCCAGTTCTTTTTGTAAACACTGAACCAGGGCTCTACGACGTTCACTGTATATTCGCCTGACCCTGCGAATGTGCCTGTAAAATTCGCCGCTATTCATAAACTCTGAAAGCGGGCGCTGCATGGAGACCGAGGCTTTGCAGGCAAACCGGGAGAGTGTTAACCCGATATCCTCTACCAGGGCAGGTGGCACCACCAGAAAACCTAATCTCAAACCCGTTGAATAAATTTTTGCAAAACTTCCAACATAAATCGATCTCCCTGATCGATCAAAGCCGGTCAGCGCGGGTATCGGTTTGCCCGCATATCGAAACTCACTGTCATAATCGTCTTCGATGATCCAGCTTTCGGTTTTTTCCGCCCAGTTCAGAAATTCAACCCGACGACCGGGCGGCATGGCACCACCCAACGGAAATTGATGAGAGGGTGTTAGAACCACCAGCTTTGGCGTTTTCTTCCCCGGTATAGACTGAGGAAGCTGTGTACCCTCCCGGGTAGCGGGTAACCATATGGGTGATAAACCCATATTTTTAACAAAATTTCTTAACGATAAATAACCCGGGTCCTCCAGGCCAATTCTTTCGTTTTCTTTTAGCAGGGTCCGAATACAAATCTCAAGTGCATCAATCGAACCTGCAGTCATCACTATCTGTTCGGGAGAGACCTTCATACCTCTCCATTCAAACAGGTACCTGGCAATGGACTCTCTGAGCGGCCGGTCTCCAAACGGGTCGATCACCTGCACCAGTGATTCAGGAGATTCCCGTGCCACCTTTGCAACACAACGTGCCCATTGGCGATAGGGGAATAATCGCATATCCGCAGAGCCTGACTGATTATCCGGTTTTAGCGTTTTCCACTGAAAGTATTCACTACCGGGTTTGCGGGGTTCATGCACCGGCTCAACCACGTCAAGGCTGCCCATAGGCGTAACGTAACTACCCGACCCCTGCCGCGAGGTGATGTAACCTTCGGCCTGGAGTTGCTCAAATGCCGCCACCACACTTGTACGTGATACCCCGGCCTCAATCGCATAGTTGCGCGATGAAGGTAATTTTGTACCCGGCGTCAGAAAACCAGCCATGATCTGCTGGCGAAGGGTGTCGCATATTTGCATATAAAGAGGTTTTCCCGGCCCCTTTTCAATGGTTATCGCAGACATAAATATCGACTCAAATGGTATTGGTTTATTTTCATTTATTGGCTATATTATCATAGCCATTCATTTGCTAATATTTTTGTTCACCCTGAAAAAATCAGGAAACCGTTTTGTAAATTTTCGCATTTCAAATAAGGCCAGGCTATGCAAACAACATCCACTATTAAAAACACAGTCTGCCCACTGGATTGTCCAGACACCTGTTCTTTAAGTGTCACGGTCGAAAACGAAAAAATCACAAAGATCAAAGGTTCCAGTGCCAACCCCTACACTGCCGGTGTTATTTGCGACAAAGTGGTTAAGTACTACCCGGATTTTGTGCATGGGCAACATCGAATATGCGAACCTCTGCGTCGAACAGGTGAACGCGGTGGAAATGAATTTGAGCCGATTAGCTGGGACGATGCACTGGCTCTGATCACCGAAAAGACTAAGACCGTTATTAAACAGTACGGACCTGAATCTGTGCTGCCCTTTAATTACGCAGGCCCGCACGGTCAAATCTCCGGCGGCTCAATGGATCGCCGTTTTTTCCACAAGCTGGGGGCGACCTTGCTGGATCGTGGCCCACTTTGCGGGGGGGTTCGTGGCGCGGCCTATTCCAGCCTGTTTGGAAGCGCGCCCGGCATGCCGCCTGAACAGGCTGAAGATGCGGACGTGATCGCGGTTTGGGGTAACAATGTAACCGTTTCCAACCTGCATTTTGCCCGGGTTATCAAAAAGGCGCGGGAGAAAGGTTCTACCCTGATCGTTATTGACCCGAAGAGAACACGGATCGCTGAACAGGCCCATCTTTATGTACAGATCGCACCCGGCACAGATATTGTGCTGGCGCTGGCACTGGCTGCTGAAATGGAGCGCCGGGGCAAGATCGATACCCGTTTTGTTGAAAAATGGGTAACGGGCTCGGAGCTATTTTTAAACGAGGCCCGAAAGTACAGCCTTGAAGAGGCCGCCTCTACATGTGGCATCCCCCTGGCAACCGTTACAAAGCTTGCTGATTTATATGCCGGCGCTAAAAATCTCGCCACCTCTATCGGCAATGGCATTGAGCGTGGCAAGAGCGGTGGCTCCGGGCTGCGTGCCATCATGTCTGTAGCCGTGTTACTCGGGCAATTGGGACGACGCGGTGCGGGCATTTTTGCCAAACCCGGGTTGGCATTTCCCTATACGCCGGATAAATTGCAACGCCCGGACTTGATCCCCGAAGGCACCCGCACACTAAACATCGCCGATCTGGGCAGACATCTGCTCGAAGATGACCTGGATCCTCCCATACGCTCTGTTTTCATTTTCAACCACAACCCGGTCGCAACCCATCCCGATCAAAACCGGCTAATTCGTGCGTTGAGTCGCCCGGAACTGTTTATAACCGGCATTGATGTGGTGATGACGGACAGTATGCGATATTGCGACGTTGTGTTACCGGCCTCCTCTCATTTTGAATTTGACGATGTTTACGGTTCCTACGGACATAGCTATTTGCAACGCGCAGCACCGGTCATCCCGACAGTTGGTGAATCATTGCCAAATACCGAAATATTCAGACGCCTGGCCCGGTCATTCGGGGCGGAATTTGGTATGGATGATGCCATGTTTAACGACGATGATGCCGCCCTGATGGAAGCGGCTGTCAACGCCTCGGATAGTCGCTTGCCGGGCTGCCCTGTCAGTGAGCTGCCCGTCGACCGGGCTTTCCTGATGAGAGCCAGTTCAACGGAAGACGTGTTGATGTGTAAAACCGTTAAACCGCAGACACCCTCAGGTAAAATCGAGTTGTTTAGCCAGGATCTGCAAGACCGCTTCGGCTTCGGCATCCCGCGTTACGAACCTGCCGAAAAAGACAAACCTTTCACCGTGATCAGCCCCTCATCCTCCAAGCGCACCAACGCGACATTCGGCAGCCATGCCGCGAGCCGGGACGTTGAGCTTGTAGAAATTCACCCGACCGATGCCGAAGCAGCAGGCGTGCAGGAAGGAAGCCTCATCAGCTTAAGCAATGCCCGGGGAAAGGTGACTCTAAAAGCCAAACTTAGCGATGCAGTACGCAAGGGTGTTCTTTATACGCCCAAAGGCACCTGGCTGGCCACCAGCGACACCGGTCAAACCGTGAACGCCCTGATTAGCGCTGACCTGAAGGCAGACATCGTAGAAGGCGTTTGTTACAACGAGACCTTTGTAGATATTCAGGTTTTACAAGCATAAGTCAGGGACTGATCAGGAGTTTACTCAGGGTCGTCTCCGGGGGGAGAGGTTTCGGAAAACAGGTTCGTTGCCTGTGGGGTTAAATTTGCGGCCATGGCAACAACCCTGTTATGGCTTTCCATACGGGGCCGACCACTCCAAAGGCGGAATAATCCCGTCAATACCGTCAGGGCCGAGAGGGTCGAGAGCAGGTAAAATATGCCCCGGGGACCAAAATGTTCAATCGCCAGCGCCCCCAGTACAGGGCCAAAAATCATACCCACGGCCAGGACCAAAACCAGCATACCGCTGGCGGCAACCATCTGGGCGGGGTTTAAGTGGTCATTCATATGCGCCATACAAATGGAATAGACGGGCAGCGTAAGCCCCCCGACCAGCATGACCATAAGGAACAACAGGGGGGTATTGCCGGCCGGGTTATCCAATAGCGCGAGAAACAAACAAACCGGAATGGCGAAACCGGGGGCACCAACAATCAGCAGCCGCCTGTCTATATGATCAGACAGTTTACCAAGCGGAAACTGAAACAACATGCCTCCGAGTGTCATGAAACCAATCAGCCAGCCTATGGAACCCGTCGATAACCCGATAGCATTGCCATAAAGGGCCAGAACGACGTAGAGTACGGTTTGCGAAATCCCATTTAAAAAGCTTCCCGTCAGCCCCATGGGCGAAAGATGGAAGAGCTTCCAGAGGGAGATTCTTTCAGGTAGCTCATAGGGCGGGGCAGCACTGGTCGAGACCAGCATGGGAATAAGGGAAAGCGAAATTAATACCGAGGCTACAATGAATAATAGCACCTCCTGCGGGCTGGAGAAATTAAGCAGCAACTGCCCAATGGTCACACCACCGGTTTGAATGACGAAGTAAATCGAAAGCAGGCTGCCTCGATTTTCGTTATTCGCACGACCATTGAGCCAGCTTTCCGCAACGATATAAAGGCCCGAAAAACAAATCCCGGAAAGCAGACGCATGGCACCCCAACTCCACAGATCATCCGTGACCAGATGGATAAGTGCTGCGGTACTGGCCAGCGATGCAAGGGCGGCGAAAATACGGACGTGACCCACCCGCATAATTAAACGCGGAACAATCAGACACCCCAGTAAAGACCCTGCGGGATAAGCGGATTGCATCAGGCCGATGGAGGCATCGCTAAACCCCAGTGAGGTCGCGCGCAAGGTGAGCAAAGTTGCCAAAAGACCATTGCTGACCATGAGGAATATCATGCCGATAAAAAGAGGCCAGGATAAACGAATTGCTGCCCACATGAATTTTGCTCCCTGAAGCGTTGATCACGACAGATTAATTAGTAAAAGGGGGAGGGTGCCCTGACCACATTATCTGGCGACGATGTTAACAGAGATATACGACGTCTGTACAAATCAAGGCGCAGAAACACCGGCATCTCAATCAACCGCTACGAGTAGCTGCTATTTGCAAAAATGTGCCCGGGTTCCGACCACCCTTTCCATTCAATCTGTCGGCCTGGATACACCCTGACTTATTCGTTCCCTTTCTTTTTCGATTCCTGCTCCTGTTTAAGCTGCTCCATCGCCCGGGTTAAAACCTGCTCTGCCTCGTCACGCTCTTCCCGGTTCATCGCATCAAGATCGAGGTCGACCTTCACCTGGGCATGATGCTCATGAAAATGGTGGTGCTTGATCTGGAGGTTTTCGTAGGAGTCTACTACCCAGTAAGTGGCAATAGGATAGGCCTGACCTTTGACTTCAATTTGTTCATGTTCCTTACAACATATCTCATTCCGTATGTGGGCATAGGTTTCGTAGGAGACAAGAATTTCACCCGGCTTTCCCATGGTTTCCAGGCGGGACGCGATATTTACCCCCCTGCCGATGATGGTGTAATCAAGCCTGCTCTCACTGCCGAAATTACCCACCGTACAATAGTCGGTATTAATCCCCATACGGCATTGTAAAGGTTTATTAATTCCGGAATTTCGCCAGATATCAGCCAGCTCACAAAGCCGTTTTTGCATTGCGATGGCCATGTTCACACATGCCAGCGCATCTTCTTTCGCGCCTCTGGATTCCGGGTCACCAAAAAACACCAGAATTGCATCCCCCATATACTTGTCTATCGTGCCACCATGATCGAGCGCAATTTGCGACATCTCCGTGAGATAGTGATTGAGCAGGCGGGTCAGCTCCTCCGATGCCAGCTGATCCGCTAATTGGGTAAACCCGGCCAGGTCTGAAAAGAAAACGGTCAGCTTCTTGCGACTGCTCGCCACCTTGACTTCCTGCCGGCCTTGAAAGATGGAGTCATAAACCTGTGGCGGCAAGTATTTCGCCAGCTGTCTGGAGAGTTGCTCAAGTGCCGAAGATTTCTCAGCCAGTTGCTGTTCGCGGTCCTTGAGCCCTGTGATGTCCGTATAAATCGCCACCGTGCCGCCGTCCGCAGTTTTACGCTCATCGATCTGGAACCAGCGACCGTCATTTTGCCGCTGGATAAGCGGTCCGTTCGGATGCAGGTGCTGCTTCATACGCTCTGCAACCCATTCATGCTCCCGTCCCTGTGCATCCTTTATCAGCCCTCGATCAGCCACACCGCGTACAAAATCTTCAAAGGGTGCGCCCTGAACGACTAAATCCGAGATACCTGGATAAAAGAATTCACGATAGTGTTTATTGCATATAACCAAACAATCTTTTGCATCGTACAGGGAAAATCCTTCTGAAATTGATCCGATGGCATCATCCAGACGTCGCCGCATATCACGCAATTCACGCAGATTGGTTTCTCTCACTTCAACCGCGGTGTCTCTGAAGACCAAAAGCGCGCGGGCCATATCACTAATTTCATCATTGCCTCCAGCCGGGATAGTCGTATCGAGTTTCCCCCTGGCGATCGCTAGCATGCTGTCGCTGAGGCCTGTCAGGCGTCTCGTCAGGCTACGACCAACGTAAAGCCAGACTATGAGTATCGAACTGAGCAAGCTTAAACACACCGCAGAAAGCAGTATCCAGGTACTCGTACGTTGAATCGAGGCTACTTTCTGATTCGCTTGCAGTATCTCCCGGCTGGTCGTTGTGACCAACTGATCCACCACAGTAGTCAATTGCCCGGCCAGATCGACATTACTTTTTATCAACTGCCTGCCATTAGATGCGATCTCCAGCTCACGCCCCCTCGCCTTAAGAATGCTGTTGGAACCTGAAATAAAGCCCTGAAATTCCTCCGCCCGTTTCAGCATACGAGACCGCACACCTTCATCCATATTACCTGCTAACTGCTTTAATGACGCCAAAGACCTGTTTAGTGGATATATCATAACCGCCAGTTCTGCTTGCTGCGCCACGGCGGCACGCAACAAGCTGTCATTAATCGCGGCAACTTCAAATTGCGCCTTTTGCAGTAAATACGAATCAGCCACGGAACGTACCATGTCGTTTAGACCCTTATATTGGCGATCACTGCCCGGTGACGTCTCCTCCGTGGTTTTTCGCAATCGTGCCAAATTCGATTCCAACACCAGAAGGCCCGGAGACAACAATCGTCGTGTCGCAATATGAGTATTAGAAAATTGGCCAAGCAGAGCCTGTTTGTACTGCCCGGCCTCAATTTGCTTGTAAACAACGTCCTCAAGAGTCTGAAGGTTGCTCACCAAATGCACCACTGCAGGCTCGATCAGAGAAATGTAATTACTGCTACCGCTATTTTCGAGCTCAAATAACAGGCCATTTAACCGCTCTACTTCAATGGTGATTCGCTGTGACAATGCCTCATGATCAGAATGTGTATCAACCGATAGTAATGCGGGTGCGACAGCAACAACCCGTTCGGCCTGGTGCGAAAGTTTCTGAGAGGCCAGCGCAGCAGGCACACGCTGAAGAGTAATCTCTTCAAGATTTTTCCCAACCTCCAGGAATGCGTACATGGCTGTGACAGCAGCAAACACAGAGAAGGCGCTGATGCTAAAAAAAGCAAACAACAGCCGACCACGAACGCCTGTGAGTTGTCGCATAATTCGCTTCATCCAGAATTAACGTGCCGTAGATTATTCCGCCGCTATATATTCACCATTCCGCCATACATACCAGACGAAACCCGGCGCTTTAACATCGCCTTTGTCATCAAAACCAATGGAACCGAGCACCGTGCTAAACGTGTTTTCTCGCAGAGCGCTGATCACCTCTTGCAGTTCCAGAGACCCGGCAAACCCGACCGCCTGGGCCCACGACTGCACCGCCGCATAAGTATGCAAGGTATAACCACCAGGCTCAAAACCCTGTGCTCTGTAGTACGCCACAACATCTTCCGACTCAGGGTTTTTACGCGGATCAGGGCTAAAAGTCATCATCGTACCCTCGCCGGCTGACCCCGCGATCATCCAGAATTCTTCCGTGGTCAGCGTATCTCCACCAACCATTTTTATCTCTAGCCCCTGATTTTTTGCCTCCCGGAGAATGAGTCCCGCTTCAGCGGTGTAGCCGCCGAAATAGACCACATTGATACCTGAAACACCCAGTGCTTCAACGAGCTCAGAGTAATCGCTTAATCCCGGTTCAAATACCTGATAGAGCGCCTCAGTTATGCCCCGTTCGTGCAACTGCTTGCGCACCTGGTCTGCAAGACCCTGTCCATATACAGTTTTGTCATGAATAATTGCGATTTTTTTATCAGACCAGTTCTGCTCCAGGAACCTTGCAGCCACCTCACCCTGCTGGTCATCGCGGCCACAAACACGAAATACACTACTCAGCCCCCCATCGGTTAATTTCGGGTTAGTCGAGGCAGGAGAAATCATTAACACTCCATTTTCATGATAGACCGCGGATGCCGGTATGGACGAATGTGAACAGACATGCCCGGCGACGAATACCACGCCATCGCTGACCAGCTTACGGGCCAGAGCAACGGCCTGTTCCGGATCGCAGGAATCGTCTCCTACGATCAGCCGTACCTTTTGGCCCAGCACGCCTCCATTCGCATTAATATCTGCTACAGCCCGCTGAGCTCCACGCTGTATCTGCTCACCACGAAACGTATTTAGTCCGGTCAGTGGGCCAGCAACAGCTATCAGTATTTCTGCCCGAGCTGAGGCAAAGGGAAAAGCAACTAAAACGAACGAGAGCAGGAAAGAAGAGACTAACTTGCGCATAAGACGACCCCCCCGGCATTGATTAAGTAAATATTACGGCAATCATCGGGGACATGAAAGCGGAATACTTGATCCAGATCACCCCAAAGACAAAAATAGGGGCCTGACGGGTTTTTCTGGCACAAAACTCACAAATTAATATGACTGCTACGTACGATCGAGCTACGAATCGCTAAAGCAGAATTATTTGGGAATGACTGGAATTTGTGGACGTCCGCTATTTGCCCAGGCTGTGTAAAAACTCAAGAACAGAAATCCGTAAATCCGATTATTCCTGCGGCAGCAAATGACATGGTCTAATAGATTAGGACAACCCAGCAGCCCAACGACAAACAGGAAATCGAACCCGCGCTAACGCGTTTACAGGAAATGGAAGACAGCCTGGGGAAAGCGGATGGTTTATTGGCGGATGCGGGCTACTTCAGCGAAGCTAATGTAAAACGGTGCGAGGCTGAAGAGTTGACGCCGTATATCTCGGATAACCGGGAGCGTCATAATCTGCCCTGGGGTGAGCGCTTCAAATCACCGCCGCCGTGCCCTGAAGATGCGGATGCGGTCACTACAATGAGGCATCGACTACGCACTCCCGAGGGCAAAGCACTTTATGCCAAGCGCAAGTCTACCGTGGAAACCGTGTTTGGAATCATCAAGGAAGTACTTGGCTTTCGCCGCTTTCACCTTCGAGGTTTTGAATCAGTGCAA
>JAAELZ010000792.1 GCA_024226105.1 Pseudomonadota bacterium
GTTCAGGCATGCTTTTCGGGGTGCAATACGGGCAAGGTTATAACCAACACCAGGTAAGCCATCAATTCCAGGGCGATAAGACCCAGCGTTATCATGATCTCGGCTACCGAAGGAAAATAGCTGTATCCAGGGCCTGGGCTGTAAGTAAAAAGAAAAGCGCTAAACCGATACAGGGCACCGGCTATCAACATACTCACCGCGGCAATCAATAACTGGCTACCCCGCCCACGTCGAGCAGGCGACAGTAAAATAAAAACCGGAATAATAAATAGCGCCATCTCCAGCAGGAACATCAGCGATGCAAAATCAAAACCAAAAATCAGCCCCAACTTACCCTGCGTCATCAGTACAATCAGGCGTATGGCCAGGAAAGCCACCAAAAGACCGATGATCACCTTGCCCAGTTTCGCTAGCAGTGGTGATTCCGATTCACGCCCAAAACCCACAGCCGAGGTAGAGGCTTCAAAAATGACGATAGAAAAACCCATAATCAGGGCGGTGAGCAAGGCGAGTACAGGCTGCATATGTAAACTCTGCCATAGCGGGTGAACCTTATGCCCCGCGGCGATTAGCAAAGAACCCAGTGACGACTGGTGCATGGTGGGTAATAACACACCCAGTGCTATCAACAGGAACAACACTTTGTTGAGCGCCTTCAGCAACCCTTCCAGTCCAAGTTTTTCCAGTAACGCCGGTGCAAACTCAAGCGCCAGAACAACGATATATGCCGACACGCAAAGACCCACTTCCAGCATCACGGAATTGAAGTTCCAGTTGCCCGGTATGAATATTTCGTAAAACTGCCAGAAACGCCCCATATCAAAAAAGGCGCCGAAGCCACCCATTGCATAACCCAGCAAACTGGCCAACACCGCGGGACGAACCAGCGGGTGATACTGTCCTTTATTAAATACGTAGACCATGAATGCCAGCGCATAACCGCCACAGGCAAAGGCAGTACCGACCACTACGTCGTAAACCACCCAGATACCCCAGGCGAAGCCGCCATTTAAATTGCTCACGGCCCCCATGCCTTCGGTAAAACGTTCGACCATGAACACACAGCCAATCACGAACACAACCAGTAGCACAATAAAAGGTCCGGTGAATATGCGCCCACCGAGCGCCTGATGGTTACTCATTGTTCACCCCCGTTATCGTCCCGGGTATTTTTACGTACCGTATAACTGAGACCTGCCAGGGCCAGCGCCGGTAGTGCCAGATAACTGTAAACCGAGTGCTGTACCGTCTCGGCGATTGAAGCAGCGGAACGTTCCTGCAACGGCGGCATGCCCAGCTTGTCGAATGAAACCGCTGAAATATGCATGACATTGGTGCCACCGCCTTCCTTTTCACCCCAGATATGCTGTTTGTAAGTGGGAGCCGGTTTTTCATGATAGCTGTATGGATCACGAACGTCGCCACGCGGATAATTGTAGATTTCCCCGGGTTTTAATTCCATCCGCCGCCTGGCTTCCTGCAACAAGGCTTCGCGTGATCCAAATAACGTAGATCCGGTTGGGCAGACTTCCGCGCACCCGGTCATCTTTCCATTGTCGATACGTTCGACACCGGCCTGATTACACATCTGGCATTTTTGAATCTGGCCAAACAGTTCGTTATATTCGAACTGCGGCACGTTATAGGGGCAACTCACCATACAGTATCGGCAACCGATACAAACATCCGGGTGATGAGTGACGATACCGGTAAGTCCGTCTCGGCGCATCGCGTTACAGGGGCAGACCGAAACACAGCCCGGATCGACACAATGCATGCAGCTTTGCTTTTCGAAACAGTAACCGTTTATCTCAGCATCCTTGGTCTTTGCCTCGCCCTCCCGGTAAACCTTTATGACATTCAGGGTATCGCCGGACAGGTCACGCGCCGAATCCCAGCCTAGCTCGTCGCCGTCGATCACCGGTGGCATGTCATTCACCTGTTTGCATTTACTGACACAGGCTTTACAACCCACGCAGAGGGTAGAATCGAACAGCATACCCACCGCCTGCGGCGCCGGTTCCAGGTTGGACCGAGCTTCAGCGGTGGTGCACAAGGTTGCCGCCGTGCCCCCCACCGTAACCTTAAGAAAATCTCTACGTTTCATACCGTCCCCCTAGTCCTGATCACCTTCTTTCGCGTCCAGCTTTTTCGCACCCATGGCGGCCGCACCAAGGGCGGCGCCGGCAGCGGCGCCGGCAAGCGCTGCGGCGCCGGCTGTCAGACCACCACTGGCTTCACGCTGTTCTATCGCGGGGAACATATTGGGTGGCGTATGGGTTTTCACATCTGCCAGGCTGAACATGGGCTTTTCGAACCCGACGCCTTTTTCCGAGCAGCCAAAGCAAGGGTGGCCGACACCGACCGGCCACACGCCTCCACCGATGTTGTTGTACTCCAGGCTGGGACAATTATTATAGGTTTCGGGGCCTTTACAGCCGAGTTTGTACAGGCAATAACCTTTTCGATGACCTTCATCACCAAACTCGTCGGCAAAAC
>JAAELZ010000793.1 GCA_024226105.1 Pseudomonadota bacterium
AAATCAATCCATCCTTAACAATAAAGATATTCTCACCCGAACCTTCCATGACGTACCCATTGGGATCCAGCATCAGCGCTTCTTCAGCACCGCTGGCAATCGCTTCCTGTAAGGCTAAAATCGAATTGATATAGTTTCCACAGGCTTTAGCCTGACACATGGTTGCGTTAATGTGGTGCCGGGTATAAGACGAGGTGCGCACCTTAATACCTTTTTCCATGCCTTCTTCTCCAAGGTAGGATCCCCAGGCCCAGGCCGCAATCATTAAGTGCGTTTCCAGCATATCCGCACGAATGCCCATGCCTTCCGAACCATAATACGCCAACGGGCGAAGGTAGGCAGAATCCAGCTTATTTTCGCGCACTACCGCTATTTGGGCGCTGTTGAGGGTTTCAATGTCATACGGCATCGACATCCCGAGAATTTTCGCAGAATTATGTAAGCGCCGGGTATGATCCTGAAGACGGAAAATAGCCGGGCCACGCTCTGTAGCATAGGCACGGACACCTTCAAAAACACCCAGGCCATAATGCAGGGTATGGGTCAGTACGTGGGTTTTGGCATCCCGCCAGGGAATTAGTTCACCATCAGACCAGATGGTGCCGTCACGATCGCTAAAAGACATGGTTTTCTCTAAATTATGGGTAGTTAGATTAAGAATTATTTGACTATTTTAATATACTGCCCGGGTTGGGGTTCGCCGTCAGGATACAGATCATTTAGCAGGCGCAAAGTGCTAACTTGAAATTGATCAATATTCGACTGCTTCGCTAAGGCAGCAAATGTATCGCCACTCTTTGCCCGAATCAACTTTAACTTTCTGCCTTTGGCGAGTTTCTGCTGTGCGGCATTTAGCGGGCTAATTGATTCAAGCGTCGCATTAAACAAAGATTTCGCTATTCGAGATTCGCCAACGCCCATCACAATAAATACGTTTCCCTGATGCCTGGCAGCTGCAACCCGGCCATTGCGTTTACCCCAGGGCGAGTCCAGAGCGGAAATGCCGGCATAAATATCCGGGCCCATGGCCTTGCCTGAGGTCAGGCCGGGAAAAGCCTTGCGCAAAAGAACTTTTGGCTCTGTGGGCGACGAACCACCCAATACAAACTGGATCACCTGTTTGGCATCAGCCGATACACCCAGCAGGCGATCAGGCTGATTGATTAGCTTCCAGCCTTCGGGGAAAGCCAGGTGAATATCCAGGTTACGGTGATAAAACTCATTATTACGCACTATCCCCTGTGATTCAGAATTTCCAAATACCATGCCATCCAGCTTCTTAAGATAAGCCGTCGAATCAATTTCCTCGGGCTCTGCTGTCTGGTATTTTTTCGCTGCCAAAATCACTTCCTGGAGACGCTGGTCATTTCTGGGGTGGGTTGAAAACAGGCCGTGATAACCCGGTGAAGCCGTTTTACCGGTTGCCCTGGCGCGTTCCTGAGCGAATGACTCCTGATCCTTGAGCACCCCGATCACCTCGAGCATTGATTCCGGATCATAGTTGATTCGTGCCAGATACTCAGCCCCCAGTCGATCGGCCTCAAGCTCATGTCCTCGCCCGTATCCGCTAACCAGAGCAGCACCCGCATAATTGCTGGCCTTTGCCAGGTTCGCATCACCAGTGGCGACCGCTACGATCATGCCAAAGACGCCTGCGCCCGCCTGCGCTGTTTGTTGCCGGACACTATGGCGCGCCGTCACGTGCCCTATCTCGTGGCCCAGCACGCCGGCGAGTTCCTGTTCGCTGTTGAGGTAGGCCATAATACCGCGCGTGATGTACACATAACCTCCC
>JAAELZ010000794.1 GCA_024226105.1 Pseudomonadota bacterium
GCAGAGGCGCAGAGAACTAAGATTTGAAAGCCTTCTCAGCGTCTCTGCGTCTCTGCGCGAAAATCAAAAAACATTATTCATATTTACTTATAAATAATTACACGGCGTTATCAGTCGAACTTCTCGACAACGTACGAAAAAAGTACACCTTACTCGAAATTCTCCTTCTAGCCTTGTGTAATTAATTATCTGAACGTCTATAGTAGAATTCACCTTCCTTTTTCACGCGTTGACGCTGTTGCGGATTTCGTCGGTGATGCTTGTGAACAGCGCGGTAAAAAGCTTCTGTTGGTGTTCTTTTGTCAGGGGAACGCGTTGGTTCAGGATGCGACTCAAAGTGCTGGGGTCAATATCCGCCCAGTGCGCGATATCCGCCTGCGTCAAGCCTTTTTCGTGTTGTTTACGGTAGAGAATCTGCTCCCTGATGATTTCCACGGTCAGATCTGCCGGGGTTGTGACCGTCTGCTGTCTCTGCCGGTGCGACGCGAGATTAAGGATTTTCGATTTTCGGTTCTTGTCCTGAGCTATGTCGCAGGGTTCGATTTTCGAATGGGGTGTCGAGCGCAGCGCGCCCTCGAGTGTGACAGCCTGGGGGAATTCTCCAACTTCAGGCACGTTCCTCTCAACTTTAGGCGCTTTAGGCACTTCAGGTACCTCTTCTGCCTTCTTCCCCAGTTTCTCAGCCACGAGTTCCATATCCTGGGGGCTGCAATAGGGCATTGAGACGACGACCGGTTCGGCGTAGTCTGTGACCAGGATGGCATCGCCGGGGTGTTGGATCTGTTTGATCAGTTTCTTGTCCTGGGCGCTTTCGAGCAGGAGATCGGCCTGCGAGGGTTTGGTTTTGTGAATCAGCATGGAGTTCATGCAGCCGCGTATATCCGCCCGCCCCTTGAAATGCCGGGCCGTCCATTTAGGCGATCCGCCGATGAAGGTGATATTTGCTTTACGGGTTTCCTCGGTGCAGCGTTCCAGCAAGGTGATCAGGTCGTCAAAGTACTCCATTTTAGCCAGCCGCGCTAGTTCGTCAATTACCAGCAGAATGCCCGGCGCGCTCGGCTCGGCTCCCGCCAGCCGCCGGTCCAGGATGCAGTTCAAGCGGGCGATCAGTTCCGGCGTCTCAAAGGGATTGGTGACGGTGACGTGGCCGCTGCGCGTCAGGGGGCGAATCGCGGTTGCCAGACTTTCGGCATGTTCTTTATGAGGATCCACCACAAAAACTTGTACATCATGGGTGATCACCGCGGCTGCAATCAGATAGGCCATAGAACGGGTTTTACCGCTGCCCTGCCAGCCCGCTACAGCCACGGATTTTAATTCGTGCAAGGCGCGATATTGCGGCTGTCCCTGACTGAACCCGATCACAAGCGGCTTGCCGGGAGCCAGAACACCGTTCCGGAGGAGTTCGGCGCACCCGGGCGTTGAAAACACGGATGCGATGGGCAGCGCGGCGCGATCAAGTCCCAGAACGGCCGCCTGCCGTTCCTGCCCCGCACGCGGTCCGGCCAGGGCGCGGGTATAGCTCGTCATATCCTGCACCATCTGCCGGGAAATCTGATAGGCTTTGTCGTGCGAGGTGCTGATGGCGTGCTCTAATTCCGCCAGCGAGAGATTCCTGGCAATCGCGAACAACTGCGGCAAATCTTTCTCGCGTACCGGGATGACGCTGTGTTCTCCGATCCGGGCGGTCTGGATCGAGGCCGCTCTGATCCTGGCTCTGGCGATACCCAGGGCCACAATCAGCAGCGACAGATTCAGCGTGCCCAACAGACTGAGCAGGCCGTAAAACTTCAGCGCATCATTCCGGCGCAATGTTTCGCGTTGCAACTGTACCCGTGCCTGGGCATAACGGATGTGTTCCTGCTTTAGTTCCGGATCAGGAACCGGCCTGAGCAGCGCATGATAGAACAGAGCGCACAGCATAATGCCCCCTAAAAGCAAAATACCGCGAATATGATGGGCTTTTAATGATTGAACGCTGCCTGAAGCATACATAGACGATCCGTATGAGGTCATGACGCCTCACCTCCTGAGAAGAAAGAAGGTAATTATTCAACCGCGCCGGAATGCGAAGAATCGCGAAGTTTTTGTGCCACACTCGGTGCATATATTTTCCTTCGTGTTCCTTTGCGTCACTTCGCGGCTGAATAGTTACGCAAGAAGTTAAGAAATTAATCTGCTATTTTGTTATCTTGGACAATGTTAATAGGGAAAAGAAAAGTCAAGAAAAAAATATATTAATAATAATTTTTATGAATAAAAGGCGAAAATAAAAATATTCACTCAAGAGAAAACTACAGGGATTTCACATAAGCAGGGATAAAAAAGGTGGCGGTGATCATTGTTTCGGCCAATCCGGTAGCCCCGCCCTACGTGGCGGCTCCGAGCCTATCAGAGTCGCCACGTAGGGCGGGGCTACAATGTTGTTAACTTAATTTTACTTTGTCAAGTTAGCCTGTGAAGAGTCGCCCAACCCCTACGGGGTAGGTCATGTCGCAGGATTTCACGTGCTACAATACTGAATGCCCTACGGGCAAAAAAAAATTACCGCGTAGCGGTTCAAGTATTGTGGCCATGGAAGTTCCAGGAATCTCTTCGCCGTAGGCGATACAGAACTATGGAAACATGACAAAGTAAAATTAAGAGATGGGACAGAA
>JAAELZ010000795.1 GCA_024226105.1 Pseudomonadota bacterium
AACAGGATGGTCGCAAATATGCGGTTGTATTTGCACCGGATGATACGATCCATCGCGTTGGTAAAGGACACTACGCGGGTACCCAGTTGGGCGAAATTGTAGAGGTGCTTGAAGGTGAAGTTGTGCTTGAAGAAACCGTAAAACTCAAAAATGGACGTTGGGAAAAACGTAAAGTCAGCCTTGCCTTAATCGAAGAAAAGTAATATAACTACGGTATTACAATAATTTAACGTGCTAATTTAACTTTATTTCAAGAATCATGACCCTACATTATGCGCCATTTTGAGAAATTATTGCCCAGAGTCGCCCGACCGGCGTCGCTTTGGGTTTCACTCGGGGCCCTCATTTGGGCTAGTGTATTGAGCGTGCCGGTACTTGTTTCGGGTGCAGGCTATGAGACTTTCGGGCTGATAACCGAGCTACAGGCGGCCGAGGCACCTGCGTATAAACTGGTTGATATTAAGCCGATTCAAATGAACGACGGAAATGTGGTTGTCGATCTTAAGTTTGATAAAACACCACCTAAAATCGCGCAATTCATTATGGCGGACCCGCCTCGCGTAATCGTTGATATCACCGACGCATCAAATGAGACCAATCACCGAATTTTGAAGGTTGCAGAAGGGGAAATTGAAAGTGTGGTGCTGATCGGCAATGACGAAAGGTTACGCCTGGTCATAAATTTGAACAATTCAAGCCAAGTGAATCTGGATAGTATTCCTGACGGCTATCGAGTAAATATAAAATCGGTTGATCGAAACGAGGTGCCCGGTAGCACCAGTATTTCCAGGGAAGTCAACAACGAAGCCTATGTTGCCCTGTCTCAGAAATCAAAACTTGTTGATGTGGATTTCAGGCGCACCCAGGCGGGTTCCGGCAGGGTGATTGTGAATCTAAGTGATCCGGATACCGTGGTGGATTTTCGGGAGCAATCCGGCGAGCTTATCGCGGATTTCATAAATACCGTGATTGATGACAAAGATGAGCAACGACTCGATGTGGTTGATTTTGCAACGCCGGTCAGTACGGTAGACATTTTCCGGCAGCTGGACAACGTGCGAGTTGTGGTAACACCCAACGGCCAGTTCAAACATACGGTTACCCAGAAAGAAGACCAGTACATCATTGAAGTAGCGCCGCTTACGCAGCAGGAATTGAAGGCGCTGGATGACGATGAGAGCGGGTATTCCGGTGAAACACTGTCATTGAATTTTCAGCGCATACCCGTCAGGGCAGCTTTGCAGGTAATCGCTGATTTTACCGGGTTTAACATTATTACCTCTGATTCCGTTTCCGGTGATCTGTCATTGCGTTTGAATGATGTTCCCTGGGATCAGGCTCTGGATTTGATCTTGCAAACAAAAAATCTGGGTATGCGCCAAAGGGGAAACGTTATACGCGTTGCGCCGGCGGATGAAATCAATGCGCAGGAACTTCGTGAATACGAGGCGCAGCGGGAAGTGGTTGATCTCGAACCATTGGTGACAGAACTTATCAGGGTAAGTTATGCCAAGGCTCAGGATCTGGCAGATTTATTAAAATCCATAAAAAGTGTCGACCCGGATATTGCACAGCCGGCATTCGGTTCGGTTTCTGTGAATGAAATCATCACTGAGGAAAATAATTTATTGTCCGAGCGCGGCAGCGTTACGGTTGATGAGCGAACCAATACCCTGCTGGTTCAGGATACACCCAGCCAGATTCGCCAGATTCGCGATTTAGTTGAAAAACTGGATATTCCTGTCAGGCAAATCCAGATTGAGACGCGGATCGTTGAGGCAACCGATAAATTTAGCCGAACACTCGGCGCGAGGCTGGGTTTTTCACGGGTGACGACGGAAGCCCGCTTTCCGGGTACATCCGACAATAATTCATTGGGAACCGTTTACCAGTCGGGTAATGTGGAAGCTACGAATTCGATACGTGACGAAAACGAAATTTTATATCCTGATGCGCTGAGTGTGAACCTGAGGGCGGATGGAATTGGTGAAGAGACGGCCTCAAGTTATGCTTACCAGATCGCCAAACTGGGTGCCGGATATCTGCATTTACTGGATCTCGAGATTTCTGCATTGCAGGCGGAAGGTAAAGGTAAAATTGTCGCCAATCCGAAACTCACGACGACCGATAGCCACGAAGCCCACATCGAACAGGGACAGGAGCGCATTTTTGTAACCGGCTCTCTGGTCGACACCGGCTCAGTGACCAAAAAGGCGGTGCTGAGTTTAACCGTTACGCCGCAAATCACGCCGGACGACAAAATTATCCTGGATGTGGCGATTACCAACGATTCATTTGAGAGTGATACCACGCTAAATACCAAGCGGATTACCACTCAAACGCTGCTCGGCAATGGCGAGACGATCGTTATCGGGGGGATTTATCAGCAATCTGAGGGTGATTTGGTGACCAAAACGCCCATACTGGGTGATATTCCCATTATCGGTTATTTGTTCAAGAAGAAAACACATCGAGATGATCGTACCGAGTTGCTGATATTTCTGACGCCAAGAATTGTCTATTCGGAATTTGACAAGGAGTCATAACGCCCGTACTTTTTGTGGCAGGGGCGCAGTAACGATTTTGCGGCGGTTGTGAACTTGTACCACCTTGTACACGGAGTTCATCGTCTTTGTCTGCAAGATTCGCTGCGCATACACTTTCAAGATAGTTTAGTGAAGCTTCCCGGGC